>CATIMP010000001.1 GCA_949528465.1 Bacteroidota bacterium
CTAAAAATCCACCGAGTGCTAACAAGGCAAGTGTTTTTGGATTGGAAAAGGCATCTGCACTAAAAAAAGTTTCGGGCATATAATCTTTTCCTGCACCATAAACTCCCATATTGTCTAATAGCATCACCACATCTTGATGAATGTTGCCAACGCTTCCATCTGACATATAGTTTGCGGCAATAAAACCACCTACGGAAGCTCCGATTGCAACAATCAAATTCCAGCGGTATTGACGCCAATCGAAATTAAAAAAAGCAGTCTTTTTGCCTGCTCCAGCCATCGCGCACAGCGTTCGTAAGTTAGAAGACATGCCAAATTGTTTTTCGGAAAAAAGCAGTAAAAATAAAACCACTGCAATGGCAGGGCCGCCAATATACCACGGCCAGGGTTCAAAAATAACATTCATTAATAAAAAAATTTGAGTTCAAATATAGGAACACAAATTGGATTAAAATCAGATTAAAAAAGTGTTAACGCTTATGCATGAAATAGGTTTGTGTTTTTAAAGGATTGCTAAAATTTAATGGGGGTACAATTTTTACTAACCATAAATTCTTCTACTTTTGTTCTGAAAATTGCATCAATGTCCAAGAACTTAGTCATCGTAGAGTCACCCGCAAAAGCCAAAACTATTGAAAAGTTTTTGGGGGAAAAATTCAAAGTAGTTTCCAGCTACGGCCACATCTCAGACCTTCCCGCCAAAGAGCTTGGTGTAGATGTTGATGGCGATTTTAGTCCAAACTATATAGTTACTGATGACAAGAAAAAAGTTGTAAGAGAGCTTAAGTCGCTTGCAAAAAAAGCGGAGGTGGTATGGCTAGCAAGTGATGAGGACCGTGAAGGAGAAGCGATCGCTTGGCATTTGGCAGAGCAATTAGATTTAGATCATAGTAACACCAAGCGTATTGTTTTTCACGAAATTACAAAGAATGCCATTCAACATGCTATTGAACATCCGCGCACAATAAACCAACATTTGGTTGATGCCCAACAAGCCCGAAGGGTTTTAGACAGGCTAGTTGGCTATGAATTATCGCCCATCTTGTGGCGTAAAGTAAAAGGGGGACTTTCTGCTGGCAGAGTACAGTCGGTTTCAGTGAGGATTTTAGTAGAACGCGAGCGTGAAATCGAGGCTTTTATTCCTGTAGCATCCTTTAAAGTTCAAGCAGAATTTACAACTAAAGATGGAAAATCCGTTAAGGCCGCTACGTCTAAAACATTTGATAAAGAAGAAGCTGCTCAAGCATTTTTAACAAAAAATATCGATGCTGTTTTTTCAGTTTCTTCACTAGAAAAAAAGCCTGCAAAAAAATCACCTACAGCTCCTTTTACTACCTCTACGTTGCAACAAGAGGCTTCAAGAAAATTGGGATTTTCGGTTAGTAGAACCATGTCAAACGCACAGCGATTATATGAAGCAGGTCACATTACGTATATGCGAACCGATAGTGTCAATCTATCTAAACAAGCGCTGAACGAAGCACGTGGAGTTATTACTAAATCCTATGGTGCAGACTATGCCCAAACACGTGTTTACAAAACAAAAAATAAAGGGGC
>CATIMP010000002.1 GCA_949528465.1 Bacteroidota bacterium
ACATCTACCAATACTTGCACCGATTCAATCGGAAGTGCGTTGTACATCGATGCGCGGTAACCGCCAACAGAGCGATGGCCGTTAATACCGTTTAGACCAGCTTCTTTTGCCATGGCCTCAAAATGATCTTTAAGTTCAGGCGTGTTCAGCGTAAAGGTAGCATTCATTGTGCTTCTGTCCTCAGTGGCGGCAAATCCATCAAACAATGGGTTACGGTCAATTTCGCCATACATAAGCGCTGCTTTGGCATCGTTTTCTTTTTCAATAGCAGCAATACCGCCTTTGTTTTTCAGCCACTCCAAGTTAAGCATCGATGTGTAAACCGGAAATACGGGAGGTGTGTTAAACATACTTCCTTTATCCGCATGGATTTTATAATCCAACATAGAAGGAATTTGATGCGAAACCTTTCCGAGTACATCTTCTTTTAATACTACAAGTGTAGTTCCAGCAGGACCCATATTCTTTTGGGCACCCGCGTATAAAATACCGAATTTACTAAAATCCAATTCACGTGAAAAAATATCAGATGATGAATCTGAAACTAAAACCGCATCTGTTTCGGGTAAAGCCTTGTATTGCGTTCCAAAAATAGTGTTGTTAGTAGTAATGTGAAGGTAATCGAGACCTTTGGGGATATCATATCCTTTTGGAATGTAATTGAAGTTGGTTTCTTTTGAAGAGGATACTTCTACAACATCTCCCAATATTTTTGCTTCCTTAATGGCTTTTGTAGACCATGTCCCCGTATTGCAATATCCAGCTTTATTCTCTAAAAGATTGTAGGCAGTAGCAATAAACTGCAAGCTAGCTCCACCTTGTAAAAACATGGCTTTGTAGCCTTTGTCTTGAAGTCCTAAAAGCTCAAGTGCCAACGAGGTAGCACGTTCCATTATGTCGATAAATGCGGGACTACGGTGTGAAATTTCGATAAGTGATAACCCAGAATTGTCGAGTTCAACCACCGCTTCTGCGGCTTTTTGCATGACTTCTTGCGGAAGGATACAAGGTCCAGCACTAAAGTTGTGCTTCTTCATAAATATTAAAATTTAAGACGCAAAGTAACAAAATCCGATGCGGTTACGCACAGTAATTTGTGTTACTTTTTTAACAAAAATGCCATAGTATCCACATGATCGGCATAATCAGTGAGTTTTGGGTGCTGTGTTTGCCCAAAAGCTAAACTGTTTTTCAGGCATGAACTTACCACACATTGAATTTTTTCTTGTTGTAACTCGATTGATTTTTCGGCTTCTTTTATGTTTTTGTAAGTGCTATAATGTATACATGCAATAGGGGAGTTTAGGCCATTATCTTTTTTGAGCATAATAAATCCATTCTCCAGTAACTCTTCTTCTTGCATCAAATACACCGCTTTGTTGTAATCGTAATTGTTGGCATAGGCATTGTGATGAATAAGTTCTTTATAATCGTACAAGGCTAGAAACAATTCGTTAAAGTCATAACCTTCGGGCACCATAAGGTGTGAAACGCTTCGGCAACCCAATCCAAAATATTGCATGATATCAACACAAAGTGCGGTAAGCTCTTCTGGAGTTTCAGTACCATCAAGAACCGCTACACCATTTCGAGTTTTACGCACAATGTGCGGAACATCTTTAAAATAATATTCAAAATAACGTGCCGTATTGGTGCTTCCCGTGGCAATTACACGGTCAAATTTTTCTAATTTCCCATCAGTAAAGGAAATTTTATCACGCCACTCAGGTTGTCTCTCGGTCAAAAAACCAATCACAAATGGCAGCAATATATTATCGTTACTGGAAGATTTTATTTCAATACTATACCCACAAGCCAGGCCGCTTAGCACATCGTGAAGCCCTACAAGTGGAATGTTTCCCGCTAATACCAACCCTAAGCGCTGGGACGTTTGTTGAATCGAATACGCATTTAGCCAAGTAGATATATGCGATTCTGTAAGCGTGTTCCCCCATGTTTTTATACAAAAATCAAGGTTTTCTTTTGTAAACCATTTGTTTCGATTAGACGCATTAACAAGCGCATTATCAAGTTTTTCAACCCATTTATTAGTGTTATTATTTTTGTTGCTGTAGTCGTTAAAAAGCTGTCCCAATGCTGTAAAAACGGCAATGGTATTTTGGTGTGAATTCATATTTTGCTGTGGTGTGCTTATGCACTAACTTTGCAAAGTTAAAGAATTGCTATGGCTATTATCATAACTGATGAATGTATTAATTGTGGCGCATGTGAACCAGAGTGCCCAAACACCGCTATTTACGAAGGTGCTTTTGATTGGAAATATGCAGACGGTACCTCTCTAAGCGGCGATGTTGTGTTGCCCAATGGAAATGCTGTTGATGCCGACGCCATGCAAGAGCCTATATCGGATGAGGTATATTTTATTGTCCCTGATAAATGTACCGAGTGTAAAGGATTCCACGACGAGCCGCAATGTGCCGCCGTTTGTCCTGTAGACTGCTGCGTTCCAGATGAAGATCACAAGGAAACAGAAGAAGTGCTTTTAGGCAAGCAACGCTTTATGCACCCCGAATAATATGAAAGCAGGTATTGTAGGCTTACCTAACGTAGGCAAATCCACACTTTTTAATTGTTTATCAAGTGCAAAGGCACAAAGTGCCAATTTTCCTTTTTGTACCATAGAGCCGAATATTGGTGTGGTAAATGTTCCTGACCCACGTTTAAATCGATTAGAAGAACTTGTAAATCCTGAGAAAGTAATTCCTGCCACGGTGGAAATCGTGGATATTGCAGGTTTAGTAAAAGGAGCAAGTAAAGGCGAGGGACTCGGCAATCAATTTTTAGCAAATATTAGAGAAACCGACGCAATTATTCACGTATTACGCTGTTTCGATAACGATAATATTGTGCATGTTGATAATTCTATTGACCCTTTGCGCGATAAAGAAACGATTGACATTGAATTGCAACTCAAAGACTTGGAAGCGGTAGAAAAACGCCTTGAAAAGGTAAAGCGAGCCGCTAGAACAGGAAACAAAGAGGCACAAAAAGAACTTGCCGTTTTGGAAATATTACAAAATGGACTTGAAGCCGCCAACTCGGTACGTACTATTGAAATTTCAGATGACGATCGTTTAGCATTTGTATCGCCTTTACAGCTAATTACAGATAAACCTGTGATGTATGTGTGTAATGTTGACGAGAGCGCTGCTGCAACTGGAAACGACTATGTTTCCAAGATACAAAACGCTGTTGCTGCCGAAAATGCTGAAGTATTGGTGCTGGCCGTTGCCACAGAAGCCGATATTAACGAACTGGAAACCTACGAAGAACGCCAATTGTTTTTAGAAGATTTAGGCTTAGACGAGCCTGGAGCTTCCAAACTTATACGTGCGGCGTACAATCTCCTTAACTTAGAAACGTATTTCACTGCAGGAGAGAAGGAAGTGCGCGCATGGACCATTCCAGCAGGTGCTTCAGCACCACAAGCTGCAGGTGTTATTCATACCGACTTCGAAAAAGGCTTTATCCGTGCGGAAGTTATTTCCTATGCAGATTACGACCATTTTGGCTCAGAACAAAAAGCTAAAGAAGCAGGAAAAGCCAAGGTGGAAGGCAAAGACTACACCGTAAAAGACGGAGATGTCATGCACTTTAGATTCAATGTTTAAGCTTAATCCACAAAGCCCTAAACTGTAAAAAATAAAAAAAGCGATTTAGGCTAAGTATTTGAAGTCAACAATTCAGGGTTGTTTAATGCTAAGTAAACAAAAAATTAGTAACGTGCGATGACTCAACTTTATTTTAACAATTCCAACGGCGTATTTGTTAATTTCTTTGCCTTAAGTACTGTTTATATTTCTGTCTGATGTTTTAAAAAAACACGCAGGCCCGCAAGGGGATATGTTTATTTTATTCTACAAAATATATATATTTATATAATATTAACCTTCAAATCTAAATATTATGATACATACCATTTTAAGTTTCGTTTTAGCGTTTTTTGCTTCTGGACTTATGTATGCTCAAAACTCTACTGCAGATTATAATAAAGGAGATGTTTTTGAAATTGGAAGTGTGCATTATGGAAATTACAGGCATATCAATTTTCCAAGAGCCAACTTTATTATTAAAAAAGGTGGAATACCAAATTTTAGCAACATTACAGGTCAGAAAGTAGTAATAACATCTATTGATAAAAATCGTAATGGAAAACAAGTAGCAACAATAAAACGTGTTGACTCAAGAAAATTCTTTAACAGTCAAAAATATGTTACTGTTAGCATTGATGAAGCGATAAAGCAAAAAGAGTTGTTAGCTATTAACTAATCTTCTATATCAACCTAATTAAATACAAAAGATTAAGTTTTTTTTATACGAAAACACTCCTTTTTCGTGGGTCATGAAAGTAGGGGTGTTTTTTGATTGTTACATACTGGCACGAACAAATTTCGGGCTTACGCAAAGGTTTATCCTTTGCCTTAACAACTCCTTTAGAAAAGTGTATATCCAAATATTACGGATATTGTTTTGTAATCAGAACTCCACGATAAATAATCATTTAAAACATCTCTACTGGTGTGATATCTAAACTCAACACCATACCGTTTATTAAAATTATACCCTACGCCCATGGCAAAATTTAGACTAGAAGCCGCATCAAAATTTCTAACGCTATCATTTAAAACTACGTCATAGTTGAATAATCCATTGATGAAAACTTTTGAATTATCATTTAGAAAAAGATAATGCCGTACTCCTATAGGAAGTTCAATAGATGAATAATCTACATCTGTATTTATTAGATTTGTGACTGCTTTATCTGCTGCCTTATAGTATTGATATGTTGGTTCAATGATAACAGCCCATTTATTTTTGTTAAATCCTAAAATAAATTCACATTCTAGTCCAAATCTAAATGTCAATTCCGTGTCATAATTTCTATTTCTTGACGTTGTAACATTATTTTCAATGCCTAAGGAAGAACTATTAAATCCAGGTCTTATATTTAGGTTAAAAGTGTTAAAAGCAGTCTTTTGATCAAAATTGACAAATGTTGTGTTATTGCAGTTGTTATAAATAGTAAAAAACTTGATTAACGCCTTCTTTTCATACTTAAGGCTTTTTAAATTACTCATCGAAATATCATCGCAATTTAACTGCGTATATAATTGTTGCCTGTATTCATTATTACTGGCAATTTTATTTTCCTTTGTTTTATATTCTTTAAATACAAGTTGCTCAATCGCATGTGTATCAGATTCATAAAAATAGCGTGTAAGACGTTTATCTATATATTGAAGCAAGCTCGCTTTGCCTTCAATCAACACCTTTAAAAAAAGCTCTTCCTCATAAAATATAGGGGCTCTTTTTTTACTCAATTCATTGATATCTACACTAGACCTGTCTATATTAACTGTTCTTCTGACATATTTTGAAAAATGAGTTACTCCAAATTCTTTAACTGTTTTAATGTTTGCTATTTGTGAAGTGTCGTTTTCAGATAGTTTATATTCAAACGCTGTTGGATTGTTTCTCCAATCAACGTTTTTGATTAGGCAGTGTATTTTTTGATTTGCATTATTAATAAAATATCCTTTTTCGTAGGTGACTTGTGCGTAGCAATTCAGGCTTAAAAGTATTATCGCAAAAAATAAAATGTTGTTTTTCATATCTAAGGGGTTGAATTTTTCTTTTATAATTTTATTTATTAATCATACACAAACTTGAGGATATGATTGTAATATATCTGCGTTTTATGCGTTTCGCCTTGCTGCGGCAGGCAGGCATATCCAATTCCCCTAAACTGTAAAAAATAAAAAAAGCGAATTAGGCTAAGTCTTTAAAGTCAACAATTTGGAGATTTGTTTGACGCTAAGTTAACAAAAAATCAATGTCGTGCGATGACTCAACTTTATTTTAACAATTCCAACGGCGTATTTGTTAATTTCTTTAGCGTAACATCTGTTTTTATTTCTGTCTGATGTTTTAAATTAGCCCTCATGCCACAAACTACGCAGTATAACGAAGACAATATCCGTTCCTTAGATTGGAAAGAGCATATTCGTATGCGTCCGGGCATGTATATTGGCAAGCTCGGCGACGGTTCTTCTCCCGATGATGGGATTTATATTTTACTCAAAGAAGTCTTAGACAACAGTATAGATGAGTTTGTCATGGGCGCTGGCAAAACCATAGAAATTAATATTGCCGAGGGAAAGGTTTCGGTGCGAGACTACGGCCGTGGTATTCCATTGGGTAAAGTGGTAGATGTGGTATCTAAAATGAATACGGGTGGAAAATACGATTCCCGTGCCTTTAAAAAATCGGTTGGACTTAACGGCGTAGGTACCAAAGCAGTGAATGCCCTTTCCATGGATTTTTCGGTCTATTCGGTGCGTGAAGGACAAATGAAGGTAGCGCGTTTTAGCCAAGGAACCTTGGAGGAAGACGCCGAAGTAACAACTTCGTCCAAGCGCAACGGAACGGGCGTGACTTTTATGCCCGATGAGTCCATATTTAAAAAATACCGTTACCGCCACGAGTATGTGGCAAAAATGCTCAAAAACTATGTGTACCTAAATCCAGGGCTTACCATTGTTTTTAACGGCGAAAAATTTATTTCCAAAAACGGGCTTAAAGACCTGTTGGAAGACAACAACAACACAGAAGATTTTCTCTATCCAGTAATTCATCTCAAAGGCAACGACATTGAGGTGGCCATTACGCACAGTAGAACCCAGTACAACGAAGAATATCACTCGTTTGTAAACGGACAACACACCACACAAGGAGGAACGCACCAAACCGCATTTCGAGAAGCCTTAGTGAAAACCATTCGTGAGTTTTACGGCAAACAATTTGATCCCTCTGATATTCGTAAATCCATTATTTCTGCGATTAGCATTAAGGTCATGGAACCCGTGTTTGAGTCGCAAACCAAAACCAAATTGGGCTCTACCGAAATGGGTGGTGATTTGCCTACGGTACGTACTTATATCAATGATTTTGTAGGGAAACAGTTAGATAATTTTTTGCATAAAAATGCAGTTACCGCAGAGGCATTGCAACGCAAAATTCTTCAAGCCGAGAAAGAACGCAAAGAACTCTCGGGCATTCGTAAGCTGGCACGTGAGCGTGCTAAAAAAGCGAGTTTACACAATAAAAAACTGCGGGATTGTCGTGTGCATTTGGGCGATATCAAAAAAGACCGTCGTTTGGAATCCACGCTATTTATTACGGAGGGCGACTCGGCAAGTGGCTCTATTACGAAATCGAGAGATGTGAATACACAAGCCGTGTTTAGCCTTCGTGGAAAGCCCTTGAATTCCTATGGCATGTCCAAAAAAATTGTATACGAAAACGAGGAATTCAATCTGTTACAAGCTGCTTTGAACATTGAAGAATCCATGGAGGATTTGCGCTACAACAATATTGTTATCGCTACTGATGCGGATGTAGATGGGATGCACATTCGGCTACTTTTGATAACCTTCTTTTTACAGTTTTTCCCAGAGCTTATCAAAGATGGACATCTATATATTTTGCAAACACCATTATTCCGTGTGCGCAACAAAAAGAAAACGATTTACTGTTACTCGGAGCAAGAGCGTGTTGATGCCTTAACGGAACTGGGAAAACAAGCTGAAATCACACGATTTAAAGGGTTGGGTGAAATTTCCCCCGACGAGTTCACGCATTTTATTGGCGATGATATTCGCCTTGATCCTGTAATGTTAGACAAAAACATGACGATTGATGAGTTGTTGTCGTTTTATATGGGTAAAAACACACCCAAACGGCAAGAATTTATCATCGACAACCTAAAAGTAGAGTTAGATAAAGTAGAATCATGAACGACGAGCAGCACCTTTCTTCAGACGATCAGTTGATTCGCGTTACCGGAATGTACAAAGATTGGTTTTTGGACTACGCTTCGTATGTGATTCTGGAGCGTGCCGTACCGGCTATTGAAGATGGTTTTAAACCTGTTCAGCGTCGTATTCTACATTCCATGAAAGACTTAGACGATGGACGCTACAACAAGGTTGCTAACGTTGTGGGACACACCATGCAGTATCACCCACACGGCGATGCATCTATTGCAGATGCGATGGTGCAGATTGGCCAAAAAGATTTGCTCATCGACATGCAAGGAAACTGGGGAAATATTCTTACTGGAGATTCAGCAGCAGCTTCCCGTTACATCGAAGCACGACTATCCAAATTTGCCCTCGATGTGGTATATAGCCCAAAAGTTACGCAATGGCAACTTTCGTATGATGGGCGCAAAAAAGAACCGATTCATTTACCTGTAAAATTCCCCATGCTGTTGGCGCAAGGCGGCGAGGGTATTGCGGTAGGACTTTCTACCAAAATACTACCACATAACTTTAACGAACTCATAGACGCTTCTGTCAAACACTTACAAGGCAAACGCTTTACGCTTGTTCCCGATTTCCCAACAGGTGGTGTTATGGATGCCGACAACTATAACGATGGCTTACGCGGGGGTAAAATTCGGGTGCGTGCACGGATTACCCAACAAGACAAGCAAACCCTAATAATATCTGAAATTCCGTTTTCTACCACCACGTCTTCGCTGATAGATTCCATTCTAAAAGCAAACGAGAAAGGAAAAATTAAGATTAAAAAGATTGAAGATAATACAGCTGCAGCGGTTGAAATTAAAATCATTCTTCCACCAAATGTTTCTCCCGACAAAACCATAGATGCGCTTTTTGCTTTTACAGCTTGTGAAACCTCTATTTCTCCTTTAGGCTGCGTAATTGAAGACAACAAACCCAACTTTATTGGCGTGTCTGAAATGCTTCGTCGTTCCACCGACCACACACTTGAATTGTTGCGTTCAGAACTTGAAGTAAAACAAGAGGAGCTAGAAGAACAATGGCATTTTGCATCTTTAGAGCGTATTTTTATTGAAAACCGTATCTACCGAGATATTGAGGAAGTAGAAACCTGGGAGGGTGTTCTAAAAGCCATTCATGTGGGACTTGCGCCATATACCACAAACCTAAAGCGTGCCGTTACAGATGAGGATGTTATTCGCCTGACGGAAATCCGTATTAAACGTATTTCAAAATTTGATTTAGACAAAGCGCAACAGAAAATCGAAGCCCTTGAAGAAGAATTAAATCAAGTAGCGCATGATTTGGTGCATCTGGTTGATTTTGCAATTGCGTATTTCAAACGCCTTAAACAGACCTACGGTGATGGAAAAGAACGCAAAACAGAACTTAGCGTTTTTGCAGATGTAGATGCACGGAAAGTAGTTATTCGCAACACCAAACTGTATGTGAGTAGAGAAGAAGGTTTTGTGGGAACGTCATTGCGCAAAGATGAATACGTTGCAGATTGCGCCGATATTGACGATGTGATTGTATTTACCGAGGATGGTAAAATGATGGTCACTAAAGTGGATACCAAAACCTTTGTGGGCAAAAACATCATTCACGTTGCGGTATTCAAAAAGAAAGACACGCGAACCATATATAATATGATTTACCAAGATGGCCGTGGAGGTACATCGTACATCAAGCGTTTTGCGGTCACAGGAGTTACTAGAGATAAACATTACGACCTAACGAATGGAAAAGCACAATCAAAAGTGCATTATTTTTCGGCAAACCCAAATGGTGAGGCCGAAATTGTAACGATACACCTAAGACAAAGTGGGTCGATTAAAAAACTTAAATGGGATTTGGATTTTGCCGATTTGGTCATAAAGGGCAGGGGAGTCCGTGGAAATACGGTTTCCAAATATGCCATCAAGCGAGTAGATCTAAAAGAAGAAGGTGTTTCTACACTTAAACCGAGAAAGGTTTGGTATGACGAAACCGTTCAACGCCTTAATGCTGACGAACGTGGACGTTTGCTGGGCGCATTTAAAGGGGAGGATCGATTACTAATCGTAACGCAATCGGGGAAAGTAAAAACACAAATTCCGGATTTAAGCATGCATTTTCCACCCGATATGTTACTGTTGGAAAAATGGGAACCTCAAAAACCGCTTTCTACCGTTTACTTTGATGGAACAAAGGATCGCTACTTTGGAAAACGTTTTCTTATTGAATCTCCCGACAAAGAAGAGCAGTTTTTACAAGAAGGTGCCAAAATCAAATTAGAATGGTTTTCTGCCGATTGGCGCCCTGTGTGCACGCTTCATTTTGTAAAGCCACGTGGAGGCGAAGCAAAAGAAGCACAACAGTTGGCTTTTGAAGACTTTATTGCACCAAAAGGAATAAAGGCCATTGGAAATCAGCTTACAACAGAAAACCTAAAACGCATTGAGGCTAACGAGCCGTTGCCATATACACCAGCGCCCAAAACAGAAGCCGCTGACCTCGAAGCAGAAGTAGAAGAAGTAAAACCTTCAGAAAGCGATGATAGCGAAGGACAAATTAGTTTAGAGCTTTAAAGCTTTGCTTTACGTTTTCTAAAACGCATATTCAGAAATTCCACCAACAGCGAAAAAGCAATTGCAAAGTATAAATACCCTTTTGGGATAGCGCCAACACTTGCGCCAAATACTTCTAAGTGAGATAAATGTGCTCCTTCAGCAATAAGCATAAAACCAATCAAAATAAGGAATGAAAGAGCTAAAATCTGCAACGATGGGTGTTTATGCACAAAGCGTGTAACAGGATGTGCAAACCACATCATCGCTACAATTGAAATAACTACCGCAGTAATCATAATCCAAAGCGCACCATCTATGCCACTGGTCATACCGACAGCAGTCAGAATTGAATCTACAGAGAACACTGCATCAATCAAAATGATTTGCAGTAAGATTTTACCCATTGTATTGGCTGCTTTGTTTTCTACCTGTTCGCTTTTTTCGCCTGCATGGTCAATTTTTTCATGAATTTCTTTCGTGCTTTTGTAAAGCAAAAAGAGTCCGCCAGCAAATAATATCAACGATTGCCCGTTTACGGCTACCTGCATGAACGAATTGGAAATTTCAAAAAGCGTCGATTGCATGGCAATTAGCCAAGAAATAGCAAAGAGCAAAACAATACGCAATACAAGAGCAAGCAGTAACCCAATGTTGGTTGCGCCTTTTCGTTTTTCCTCAGGAAGTTTTCCTACAACAATAGATATAAATACGATGTTATCTATCCCCAAAATAATTTCTAGAAAAGTAAGAGTCAGCAGCGAAGAAATCGCTTCCGGAGTGAAAAGAAAATCCATTAGTCGCTCAGTTTAGTTACCACCCCACGTTGCTTGTTGGCGTTATCGCCAACCAAATTGTACTCGAAGGTGTACGTATTTTCTTTAGTCGTAAGGATTTTCATGTGCACTGCCTTTGAATCTTGATACGTCAAGGGACTTAATTTTTTCACAATACACTCGCAATCATTCAGCCATCGAACAGACGAACTATCTATTCTGTTTAGGTAATAATCTACCTCAATAGCATCTGTGCGAGTGAATTTTGTAGTCAGCGTATCGCCCAACACCATAGAGGTAAAGGAAAACGTTCCGGTGTGAAAATCGCTACAATTGCGTTGCGGCGAAAAACATGAGGTAACAGATAAAAATAAAATACTAATCGTGGCAATTCTCATACCCCAAAAATATCACTTTTTATTGGTGTAAGTGCTACACGTTCCGTCGGTATAGAAAACAGTAACGCGTTCCACTTCTTGACCATCGTGTATGTTGTGGAGTGGAGTACTACCTTGAACTGGTTGTTCAGCTTCATTCGGATGTTCAATTTCGGGTTGCGATGGTTTATTTTCTTGCT
>CATIMP010000003.1 GCA_949528465.1 Bacteroidota bacterium
AGCAAATTTGCTCGAGCAAATATAGCGTCTAAAAGAGGGGAATAAAAAACCTTTCTCACATAAAGACCTAAATAATGAGTTAAGAAATCATTTTTCAGGTCTAAATAAAATCGTGAATTATTTATAGGCAGGGGAGATGGTTTCTTCAGCAGGCATATACTTTCCCTTTGAAGACCACTAAAACGTATTTTAGGAATTTAAAGCCAAAAACATAAAAACCCTTTCGTGAAAACGAAAGGGTTTTTTGTGGTACCTCCAGGAATCGAACCAGGGACACAAGGATTTTCAGTCCTTTGCTCTACCAACTGAGCTAAGGTACCATGCAAAAATTGCAGGCACAAATATAGCCCCTTTCCCACAATTGGCAAGTAGCTTGAAAAAAAACTTCTACTTTAGCATTCTATGAAAAAAAATGGACACTTGGTGTTGGATGTTGGTAATACCCACGTCAAGTACGGATATTTTGTAGCGGGCGAATTACATAAATCGGGAATGTGTACCCATTGGACAGAAAAGAAGTGGAACACATTTTTTAAATCAAACCCTTTTGAATCCATTTTAGTTGGCGCAGTTGGACCTGAAGCCAAACGTTTGCTTGCTAAGCTCCCAAACACCTCTAAAGTTCATTATATAGATGATACAACCAAATACCCTTTTACGTCAGACTACGACAATGTAAATGCGTTGGGCGTAGATCGTAGGGCAGCATTAGCAGGCGCACTATCAAAATTTCCTAATTCTCCTGTTTTTATTATCGATGCTGGAAGTTGCATTACGTATGATTTTATGGACGAAAATGCGCACCACATAGGCGGAGCAATTTCACCAGGAAGAGCAATGCGTTATCACGCATTGCATTTATTTACTGAGAAACTTCCGCATCTAAATCCCCTAGAAACAATTCCTTCAATTGGAATATCTACTAAAACAAGCATGCAATTGGGTGTGGAAGCTGGAGTTATTGCTGAAATTCATGCACAGATAGATGCATTTTCCCACGAGTATGGCAATTTTACCATAATTTTAACAGGCGGAGACGCCAATTTTTTGAATAGAAAGATAAAAAATACCATATTTGCGGACGCAGATTTGACCCTTAATGGTCTTTACCGCCTACTGACGTTTAATTCATTTCATGAAAAGTAATTTTCTTTCCCTCACCCTAACACTTTTTGGTTTGTGTGCATTAGCACAAAATGCAACCTTGTCTCCATATTCGTATTATGGCACAGGCCAGCCTGTTTCTACGCGAACTGCTGAAAACAACTCCATGGGTGGCGTAATTACGTATGCAGACAGTACGCAATTTAGCTTAGACAATCCGGCTACTTTAGGAAAACTTAAATATGTACAGTACCGTATTGGTGCAAACTACAAATCTACCATCCAGCAATCTCCATTAACCTCAGCATCTGCCGCTACTTCATCACTTAATTATTTGGCACTTAGTGTTCCCACAAAACATGTTGCATTTAGTTTTGGGCTTAAACCCAAATCTGCTGTTGGATATAGAGTTAGTACAACAACTCAGAATAACGACACAGAATATAGAAACTCATTTGATGGAACAGGTGGAGTCAATAGCACTTTTTTAAGCTTTGCAATAAATCCATTGGAGGGATTGAGTTTGGGTGCTAGCGTCTATTATAATTTTGGATATACTGAAAAAAATTATATTCAAAGTGCAACTGGAGTTCAAAAAAGCACACAGGTCTATACGCGTTCAGAGCTAAGTGGAATTCACTACACGTTTGGGGCGCATTATAACCGAAATATTTTTTCGGATTATATATTTCAAGTTTCAGCGACATACACCCCTAATGCTTCTTTAGAAAGTATTAACACAAGAATTATTTCCTCGATATCTTCATCTGGTACTGTTGATGCACAAACGGAAACAAATTTGGAAAACTTGGCAACAACTACAAATAAGTTTGCCGCCCAAACTACAATTGGTCTTGGCTTTGGAAAACCTCAACATTGGTTTGCTGGTTTGACCTACGCCACTTCCGCAAAAGGAATTACCAATCCCTTAGAAACCAGCACAGATGCAAGTTTTGTTGCTGCATCGCGGTTTTCAGCAGGCGGATTTTATATCCCAAAATACGATTCCTTTTCAAGCTACTTTAGCCGTGTGGTGTACCGAGTTGGCGCACGTTGGGAACACACCGGACTAAAACTAAAAAATCAAGCCGTGGAAGACTTTGGCATAAACTTTGGAATTGGATTACCAATGAATGTGCTGTCTAAAGTGAATATTGGCGTAGAAATAGGTCAATTAGGAACTACAGAAACAGGCCTAATAAAAGAAAATTACACAAACATTATGTTAGGTTTTTCGCTAAGTGATGTTTGGTTTATTAAAAGACAATACGATTAAATAACAGTTATGAAAAACACACTCTTTTTTTTAATGTTATGCAGTGGCTTCGCTGCCATTGCACAAGGGGATAAAAGTTC
>CATIMP010000004.1 GCA_949528465.1 Bacteroidota bacterium
AAATCAAAAACAGCAGTATAATTGCTAAAATCTCGATGCGTCATAAGCCCCATAGCATGTAAATTGGGTGCAAAAATATGTGCATCTTCATAAATAGAACGGTCTTGTACCACGTCGTTACCGTTTTTATGAATATCTAAAATTTGTCTAAATCTGCTGTTCAAAAAGTAAATTTGAAGGTTGAAAGACCAGCGTTCCATCTCGGCATAGAAATCATCTAAATATGGATTTTCTACGACGTCTTCGTAAAGGGCTTCCCAACCATAGTGTTTATGTAAAAGTTCTGTAAGCGTTGTTTTTCCAGCTCCAATGTTTCCTGCTATGGCTACGTGCATCTTCAAAAATTATGAGTTAAATATAAGTATCTTTATTAAAAATTAGTTTTGTTTTCAAACTATTTAATCTTTATTGGGTCTAATATTTATTTAAAGTAAAACGAAACTTTACATTTGGTAAAATCTGACCTATGAAATCTATATTTATTGCAACTTTAGTTTTTAGTTTTTCGTTAGCTAACGCCCAACAAATCAAAGCTACTTACTCGCTGAAAGTAACAAGGAATGTAGATTTTAAGGGAAATCCAAATATGCCTAAGCAAGTCATAGAGCGTATCAAAAAACGTCTTGCAGAGCCAGTGAGTTACGACTTATTTTTCGATCAAACCCAATCTATTTATAAGCAACAACAAAAACTTGACACTCCTCAATCTCAATCTGGTGGTAGAGGCGATAGGTGGATGCGATATGGAGCAAGCTCCCAAAACATTATTCACACCAACTTGGCAACTCGCAAACAAACAAATCAGCAAGATCTCTTTGGTAAAATATTCTTAGTTAAAAAAGACATCAAAATCCCTAAGTGGAATTTTACAGGCGAAAGTAAACAGATAGGTCAATATACAGCCTATGAAGCAACGTACACACAGATGCAAAATCCGCCACAATTTCGAATGCCTTTTGGCAGACGTGGCGGTGCGGACCAAGAGGAAGAAAAAAAGCCAGAAAAAATTGAAGTAACAGTTTCGGCTTGGTTTACACCTGATATTCCCATTTCTGCTGGCCCTGACTCATATTTTGGTTTACCTGGCTTGGTATTAATGGTGCAAGACAACAACAAGGTATTGGTGTGTACTGAAGTGCAAATGAATTCAAAAGAAAAAATAAAACTTACACCACCCAAAAAAGGGAAAGAAGTTACGGGAAACGAGTTTAATAAAATCAGGGAAGAAAAGTCTAAAGAAATGAGAGATCGTTTTCAAAACAACAGCAATCGGAACAGTCAAAACCGGATGTTTATCAGAAATTAATTCATGAAATATATACATTGTTTTATTTGGTCAGCGTTGTTGCTAACCCTACAAGTTTTTGGGCAAAATATCAGATTCGAGGGAGTGGTTTTAGATAGCTTGGGCGCTGCAATTTCTACGGCTAATGTGGTAGCAAAAAACCAAGAAACAAATCGGATGGATAGCTTTGCTATTTCAGATTTGGACGGAAAATTTTCTATTGGAATAAAAAAAGACGTTCCCTACATAATCAAGGTATCCTATTTAGGTTTTAAACCAGTTGAATTAGATCGAAATTCTTCAACGGATATAAATGAAGTTATCGTATTGTACGAGCAAGCCGAACAGTTAGAGGGAGTTGAAGTAACCTACGAAATGCCTGTTTCCATTCAAGGCGATACTATTGTGTATGATGCCGATTCGTTTAACACAGGTTCTGAGCGTAAGTTACGTGATGTACTTGAAAACTTACCAGGAGTAGAAATTAATAGCGATGGACAGATTGAAGTTGAAGGAAGGCAAGTAAATAAAGTCATGGTAGAGGGAAAAGATTTTTTTGATGGAGACTCAAAAATTGCCACAGAAAATATCCCTGCGAATGCCATTGATAAAATTCAGGTGCTTAAGAATTTTAATGAAGTTTCGCAGCTTGGCGGTGTAACAAATAACGATGATAATATGGCGATTAACATCAAGCTGAAAGAAGGAAAAGACAAGTTTTGGTTTGGTGAAATTGGTGCTGGTGGTGGTGAAAAAGAGCGCTTTATTCTAAACCCAAAAGTATTTTATTACAGTCCAAAAACGAGTATTAATTTTCTTGGCAACAGAAACAATCTTGGCGATAATCCTTTTACACGTCAAGACTACTTTCGCTTTACCGGCGGATTTCGAAATCAGAGTAATCGAAGCGGTTCTTCAATTCAAATTCAAACTGATGATGTTGGGCTAACTAACCTCCAGAACAACAATGCGGCATCTATTGAAAACGATTTTGCGGCAACGAATTTTTCCCACTCACCCAAAAAGGGTCTTGATTTCTCGGGTTTTGCTATTGTATCCAAAAACGACACCAAAATTAAGTCTTTGCGAGAACGTACCTTTACCACAACTGGAGTTACAGAAACTACGGATAATAATTTTGATCAAGCCAATATTTCCCAGTTATATAAATTGAGTATGTTGTATAATTCGAACCCAAACTTTCAGTTTGAGTATGATATTTTTTACCGAACCGCTGATGAAGATGAGTTTAGTCAAACAACTTCAACTGCAAGATTTCAAGAAGATATTGAATCAAATCGTGCGCAAAAACCACAACAACTGAATCAAAATTTAAACGCGTATTTCACCATTAACGAGAAGCATATTTTTGCGTTTGAATTACAACACGCAATACAGGAGGAAAACCCTGTTTATAAACTCCAAAAAGAACGAATTTTATTTCCTGATGTGTTGCCGCTTACGCAGCAACCAGATGGATATTTGGTTCAGCAAAATCGCTTTACAAAAACCAATAAGCTCGATGGACGATTAGAGTATTATTATATGTTGACAGATGTATCCAGCGTTAACATTACGGCAGGAACTACACAAGTGCGTCAAGAATACGAATCCAGTATGGGGAATTATCTCGATGACGAATTACATATTTTTGAGGAAGCAAATTTGATAAATGACGCACGTCTCGAATTTTCTGATATATACACTGCGTTGCGCTACAGGCTAAAAAGTGGAAAGTTTACATTTAACCCTGGACTTACACTTCATCAATATGACATCAACACCATTCAAACAAATACGCTTGAAAACGACGAAACCAGAATTTTACCTGATGTGTGGATTAGCTATCAAATGCGTAAGTCGGAGAATTTGCGTTTTACATACAAAGCACAGCTTCAGTATTCTGATTTGAGTAGGTTAGGCGATGCATATACCTTCAATAATTATAACCGTCTATTTTTAGGAAACAGCAGTTTGAAGCCTGCCTATTTTAACAATTTCACGTTGAATTATTTCAACTTTAATATGTTTAATTTCACTAATATTTTTGTTAGACTAAACTACAGAAAACAGTTTGACACCTTTAAAACGGTGAACCAAATCAATGGTATAAATAGAGAATCTTCCCCGTTTAATTCCCCAAAAGCTGAGGAGCGTATTAACCTCAGTGGAAGATTGCAAAAAAGGTTTAATAATATAAAAACGAGCTTTACACTTAGAGCTAATAAAAATTCATCGTACAACATTGTAAACGACGATTTGCGCAGATTTGATTATCTCACCCAATTTGGTAGCGCGAGTGTGGCAACTAATTTTAAAGCTGCGCCAAATGTTGAAATCGGTTACAGCTACAAAGTTAACCGTTCAAAAGACGAAGACCAAGTAATACACTACATTACCGAACGTCCATTTGTGGGTATTGATGCTGCTTTTTTGAAAGGTTTTATTTTTTTAGCAACCTACAGTTATTTTGATTACAGACAAGGAAGTACTTCTCTAAATACCTATGACGACTTTACCATGTCACTTATATATAATAAAAAAGATAGCCCTTGGGAATTGAGTATTCAAGCAAATAATGTGTTAGGAAACGCGAGTATTAATCGCGATAATTTCTCTGGAATTACACAAACGACAACACTTTATATGATTCAGCCACGATACATATATTTTATGTTGAAATACATTTTATAGCTATATTTGTGTTAAACCTTAACACCCAAACTATGAAACGCTCA
>CATIMP010000005.1 GCA_949528465.1 Bacteroidota bacterium
CGCGATCTTCGCCTTTCGCTTTTTGCGCTCATTTTTTCACACATTCAACTGTTAATAGGTCTAACCTCTTATTTTGTTTCTCCTTATTTCTCAGCTTGGGAAAATGGCATGGGTGCCGTAATGAAAGACAGCACACTACGCTTGTTTTTGGTGGAGCATCCCACTACAAATATCTTGGCCATTGTGCTTATTACCATGGGGTGGTCGTTACATAAGAAAGCGACTACTGATAGTAAAAAGTTCTTTAGAATTGCTGTTTTCTACGGATTAGGAACCTTATTGTTGTTAAGTAGGATTCCTTGGGAGCAATGGCTATAAAAAAAAGAAAGCACCTAAAAAGGTGCTCTCTCATAACCAACCATATTAAACTATGAAAAACTAATAAGCAATATTTTTGCTTCACGTTTACACTTGCAAGATAAGACGTATTTAAGCTCCTAGTTGTGAAACATTTGTTAAAGTAATTAATCGTAAAAAACCTATAAAATTGGCTGATTTTTCTAAAATTGCCGTGCTTGGTAGTGGTAGCTGGGCAACTGCACTTGTAAAAATTTTATGCGAGAACAACTCCAATGTAGGCTGGTATGTCCGCAACGAAACTATCTATGAACATTTACTACAAGAAGGTCACAATCCAAACTATTTGAGTAGTGTGGAATTTGATTCTAAGCGATTGAGCCTGTATACTTGTTTGAACGAGATTGCAGCAAATTACGATGTTTTTATTATTGCTATTCCCTCGTTTTATTTGGATAGCACTTTAGCATCACTCACCGCATCCATTGAAAATAAGATTATTTTTTCTGCTGTAAAAGGAATTGTTCCAGAGCGCAAAATGTTGGTAGGAAATTATCTCGCTGAAAAGTTTAATGTCCCCGAAACCCATTTGGGTGCCATTACTGGGCCTTGTCACGCCGAAGAAGTGGCGCTGGAACGACTGTCTTACCTCACTGTTGCAAGCACCAATATTATGTTGGCAAAGCAAATGAAATCCAAACTTGATTGCAGCTATATTCGCACAGCAACCTCCGACGACGTTGTGGGAACAGAATATGCGGCCACCCTCAAAAATGTTTATGCCATTGCCGTGGGAATGGCGCATGGCTTGGGATATGGTGATAACTTTGCAAGTGTGCTCATTAGCAGTGCTATGCGAGAGATGAAACGCTTCATCAAAAACGTAGATAATAAAAAAAGAAATATCAACAAATCTGCATACTTGGGCGATTTGTTGGTTACTGCTTATTCTGTTTTTAGCCGAAACCGAATGTTTGGTAACATGATCGGAAAGGGCTATACCGTTAAAGCTGCGCTTATGGAAATGACCATGATTGCAGAGGGGTATTACGGAGCAAAAACTGCTTATGAGTTAAGCACATCTTTTAGTGGAAAGTACCCCATTATGCACTGTGTGTATCAAGTGCTTTATGAAAAAGCATCTGCAAAGAAAAAAATGAAGGCACTTAGCCAAGTGCTTAACTAGCTGAAGTAAACTGTTTTAAAAAGCGCACGTCGTTTTCATAAAACATGCGAATATCTTCAATTTGATACAAGAGCATTGCCATACGCTCTAAGCCCATACCAAATGCAAATCCTGAAAATTCTTCTGGGTCAATACCGCAATTCCGCAGCACATTAGGATCTACCATACCGCAACCCATAATTTCAAGCCAACCTGTTCCTTTTGTAATTCTATAATCTGCTTCGGTTTCCAATCCCCAATAAATATCAACCTCCGCGCTTGGCTCGGTAAATGGAAAGTACGAAGGACGAAGACGAATTTCAGCTGTACCAAAAATAGCTTTGGTAAAATATAAAAGCGTTTGTTTTAGGTCTGCAAAAGATACATTTCGGTCAATGTACAAGCCCTCTACTTGGTGAAAAACACAGTGCGAACGAGCTGAAATGGCTTCGTTTCTAAACACGCGGCCTGGTGATAAAATCCGAATAGGCGGTTGATTGCTTTCCATGTGACGCACCTGTACAGACGAAGTATGCGTACGCAACATTACATCTGGGTCTGTTTGTACAAAAAAGGTGTCTTGCATGTCACGCGCAGGGTGATGCTCAGGTAAATTTAATGCGGTAAAGTTATGCCAGTCGTCCTCTACTTCAGGTCCTGAAGAAAGGCCATATCCAATTTTACTAAATACATCAATTACTTTATCGCGAACGATACTGATAGGATGGCGTGCGCCCAACGGAATCGGCTGACCAGGTCGTGTGATGTCATCTAAAACTCCTTTGGCCTTGGCCTTCCCACCTAGTGCTGATTGCAACTCATTCACCTTTGCTTGCGCTTCCGTTTTTAGTTGGTTTAGCAATTGTCCGTATTCCTTTTTCTGTTCGTTAGGTACATTTCTAAAATCTGCAAAAAGGTTGGTAATATGTCCCTTTTTACCCAAATACGTAATGCGAAACTGTTCCACTTCATCGGCAGAGGCCGCCGTAAAAGCCGCCACGTCGTTTATGTGTGCCTTGATGCTTTCTATCATAGATGCAAAAATACACATTCCACACATAGTACCGTCATCGGAAACAAATCTATACGTACATTTGTGCTATGCCACTCAATTATATTGATATTGCTGTAGTTTGTTTACTTTTCTACGGACTTGTTCGTGGGGCTTTTCGTGGATTTTTTGTTGAAATTGCCTCGTTATTGGCGTTGGTATTAGGCGTTTTTGGAGCGCTTCATTTTTCAAGTTTTACTGCCGATATATTAGCAAAATACGTGTCGTGGGAATACCTGCCGCTTTTGGCATTTGCGCTTACGTTTGTGGGTATAATTATTGGTGTAGCGTGGATTGGAAAGCTACTCACCAAATTGGCAAAAGTAATTTTACTTGGCTTCCTAAACAGGTTATTGGGTGCTATTTTTGGCACCTGCAAATGGTTGGTAATTTGTGGTGTTTTAATATGGATTTTGGGTCAGATTAACGTGTTCTTCCCTTTCTTACCAGAAGATATCACCAAAGGATCTTTGTTCTTTGAGCCGCTACAAAATTTTGGTGCTTATTTGTTTGAGCAAATTGATACAGACAAGAACCCGATAGACGAAATTGCGCCTATTCTGCAGCAAAGCTAACGTACTGAATACTGCTTTGTGGGATCCATCCAATAGCGCCATTTTTGAGCTTTATCTTTACCCAATCTTCCACTTCTTCTTGTACAAAAACTTTTGTTCCCTCGTGAATGTTTAGTAGTACTTCGGCTCTTAAATTGGGCTCGGCTCTAAAGTCCTCTTCCTGAGCAAAAACAATAGCAGGTTGTGTAGCTTCTGACATTTTCTTTTGTTGTAAAGCAAAACTCAATGACAACAGTGCGGCTAAAGCGGTTAGTAAAAACCCACTGAAAAACAACCGTTTTATACCACTTCTACCAGACTTGATATACAAGAAAAACAACAATACTGTAAGCCAAATGAAGCCCACCACAGCAATACTCCAACCGCGAACAGAAGTTAAAAATAGCAGTCGATCTGTTGCTTTTTTAAGATCGCTTTCGGGTAATGGCGAAAAACGGTCTAACGTCATATTTTGAGCAAATGCCAGGTTATTCAGCACTTGCGTATTGTTTGCGTCCAATAAAAGCGCCTTTTCATAATTCAAAATACTTGACGCAATAGCGTTTTGCTTATAGAACGCATTTCCCAAATTAAAATACAACTCAACAGCGTGTACGCCCATCGAATTGATAGAATCATAATACACTATGGCACGTTCATAATCGCCCTGATTATAAGCATTGTTTCCTTCGCGGAATAAGTCTTCGGGCGACTGCCCAAAACAGACAAAACACGAAAGAAATACAAAAAGTGAAATCGTTCTCATAACTAAAATTGTTTGTCCATTTGGGTTATGGCTTCTACAGCGGTAGCATAATCTTGCTCCATACTACTTCTTGAGCTCGGCGTGTATCGGGCGAACTCACAATTGGTAAGCACCTGAATAAACAGCGCAACGGTTTGTTTGTCAACTCCTTTTTCGGTAAGCAATGCTTCCATTTTTTCTTTGCTAAAATCTGCCGTTTGAATATGCAAACGCGCTTTGACATAGTTGTGAAGTGCTCCTTCAAGTGCTACATAAAAATCCGTTGCGTCCGACATATTGCGCTTTGCTTTACCCAAGTATTTTTTTGCCAATTTCGCTTTGTGACGTTGTGCCATTAGAGCAGCGTCGGGAGTGCGTTTGCGTAGCAATAAGTAAATCGACAATAGTAAAATGGGGATGAGCAACAACGCATAGAATAGCAGACTTCCAATAAAGAGTTGTGCTGTTATGGGTTTAAAGTTTGCCCGTTGTGCAATAAACTGAAAGGCATTGGAAATGGCAGGCACTTCTACTGCATTTATTGTGGTGGCGTTGGACGCTGTTGTTCCAATAGATTTTGGCCCTTCAATAACATCAATAACAACCTCTTTTGACGTCAATGTCTTATACGATTTTGCACTTGGGTCAAAATAGGAAAATCGAACCGGAGGAATCGGATATTTCCCTTGAAACTGTGGTACTAAAGTATAGGTGTCTTGAATGTTTCCACGCATACCGCCCAAGGTTGTATTTACTTGCTCTTTATACTCTGGATCATAGCGTTCTAATGCGCTTGGTGTAACCAATTCGGGTAGTGAAAACAACTTCAAATTCCCTTTCCCTTTCACTTGCACCGTAGCCTGTAAGGACTCCGAAGCATTGAGGACGTTTTTGGACGTTTTTACCTCTAAATCAAACGTTCCTACCGCGCCGTTAAAGTTGTTTGGCTTTCCTTCTTCTGGAAAAGGCAAAACGGTTAAAGTGCGTTTTCCTGCTGTTATGGTTCGTGCTACTTGCGTGTAAATTTCATTCCCAAAAAAGTCACGGCGATTAGTGGGAACATCTAACTGTACGTCGAGCGTTAATGGGGCAATGGGAAGTTTTCCCGCACGTTGCGGATACAAAACCGTTTGCTGCCATGCGACAAAATTGTACAATTTGCCTTTGTACATTTCTCTGTCTATTGTGCGCCTCGACGGAATATCTTGTGACCAAAAGTCTTTGTACTCCGGCATATCTATTGGACTTACATCAGATGGGCGGACTTTTCCGCCAAAATAAAGTTTATACACCACGGTTATCGGCTCGTTGATATACACGTTGTTTTTAGACAACTCGGCAACCAAATGCAGGTTTTCTGAAGCGATATAATTTGGGTCGTTTGGATTTTTTGGAATCGCAACTGCATCTTTTACTACTACTTTTACTGGGCTGGTTTTATACACATTCCCGTCAATTTCAATAGATGCTTGACCAATATTTGTTGTTCCTTTTTTGAGAGGAGTTAAAAAATAGGTGTAGCTTTTAGAAAACGATCGCTTCCCGTTTATAAACATATTACTCACCGACTGATTTGGACCTGCAACAACACGAAATCCATCGAACGAAGGCGGCTTAAAATTATCGCCATCAGTGTTCATGGTAAACTCCACACGAAGGCGTTCGTTTATGCCAAGTTCGTTTTTGCTGGCAGTAGCCTCAAACGAAACTTGCCCAAAAAGCCTTGACGAAACCGCCAAGACAAGCAACAAACACCAAATTCCCTTTTTGTTCATTACCAATCTTTTTTACTTTTTGTGCCAACTGCTTTTGCTTTTTTGGCGTTTACTTTGTCTTGTACTTTTTTCTCTTCGTTATTCATGGCTTCTAACAAGTTCTGAACCTGTTGTGTCGATAACTGTGCAGGACTTTCTTGTGGGGGTTGCTGTTCTTTTTCGTTGTCTCCTTGTTGGTCTTGTTCATCGTTTTTATCCGACTCTTGTTCGTCCTTTTCGTTTTCGCCTTCCTCCTCAGACTCGTCTTTGTTGTCTTGCTGATTTTCGCCCTCTTGCTCTTTATCGTTCTCTCCCTCTTGATCCTGATTTTGATCCTTTTGCTGATCTTGATTGTCCTGATCCTCTTTTTGGTCTTGGTCTTGATCTTGATCTTGATTTTCTTCTTCCAGCATTTTCTTCGCTAACGCATAATTATAGCGGGTTTCGTCGTCATTGGGGTTGTTTCTAAGGGCGTTTTTATAGGCTTCCACAGCCCCTTTGTAGTCTTTGATTTGCATCAGCGCATTGCCAATATTATGAAACGTACGGTGTTTGTTGGGACGTTCTTTTGTGGTTTTGGTTACATCAGCATAGGCACGAAGTGCCTCATCCACATAATTGTCTTGCTGCAACGTAGCGCCCATATTAAAACGTGCAATATCGGTTTTCGTGCCTGTTGCTATCGCACGACGGTAGTTTTTTTCTGCCGCTACGCCATCAAGTGCGTCAAACGCTTCATTGCCTTCAAAAATATAATTTTCAGCTTTTTGAGTACGCACTTCACCTTGCGCAACAACCATAAGCGGCAACCAAAAAACAATACAAAACAATTTACGCATCATGAAATAGGTTTAACTTTTTAAGCCATTGTGTTTTTCGGTAAAAC
>CATIMP010000006.1 GCA_949528465.1 Bacteroidota bacterium
CTCACAGAAGAAAAAATATACTTACGGGAGAATGGGTTTTGGTATCTCCACATCGCACCAAACGTCCGTGGCAAGGCAAAAAAGACAAACCCCAACAAGCCGAATTAGTCACATATGATTCAAACTGCTATTTATGCCCTGGAAACGAACGTGCTGGTGGCGCCAAAAATCCCAATTATACAGGGACCTATAGCTTCACCAACGACTTTGCTGCACTTTTACAAAGCAAAGACGAAAAACTGCATGACGGGCTATTTGAAGCCGAGTCTGAATCCGGAATATGTAAAGTAATTTGTTATGCTCCCAATCATGCATTAACACTTCCCCTGATGGAAGTCGATGCCATTGTAGATGTTGTTAAGCTGTGGCAGCATGAATATAAAGCATTGGGAAGTAACTCAGAAATCAATCATGTACAGATTTTTGAAAATAAAGGGGCAATTATGGGTTGTTCAAACCCACATCCCCATGGGCAAATTTGGGCCCAACGCTCTATTCCGCAAGAAGTACAAAAAAAGGTTGTACATCAAAAAAACTACTGGGATAAAAACGGTAAAAGTTTACTTGGAGATTATATCAAGCAAGAGCTTGATGCCAAAGAACGTATTGTCTCAGAAAATGAATCTTTTGTCGCATTAGTACCCTATTGGGCTGTTTGGCCTTTTGAGACTATGATAGTTCCCAAAAGACACATTACGTCTATTTTGGAATTAACCGAGCAGGAGGTTGCCGATTATGCCGCCATTTTAAAAGAGCTTACCATTTCGTATGACAACCTTTTTGAAACCTCCTTTCCCTATTCTGCGGGAATTCATCAGTCCCCAACAAATGGCCAAGACAACAGGCATTGGCATATGCATATGTCGTTTTATCCACCACTATTGCGTTCTGCAGAAGTGAAAAAGTTTATGGTGGGCTATGAAATGTTTGCCAATCCGCAACGGGATATTACGGCTGAACAAGCGGCTATAAGGCTGCGAGATTGCAATACAAATCATTATCTTTCAAAATAAATCTATTCAAGATGTATATACGTTTAGCTACTTTCTTAGTTTTTTCACTACTTTTTGTGAGCTGTTCTCAAAAGCCAAAAAAAGAGGTAAAGGAAACAACATCTGACGATCATGTTACTGCAGGGCATAGTTGCACCCCTACTAATACAAGATTTAATACCCCATCCAACACTATAGAGCAAACGGAAAATCTTTCAACAAACGGAATGGTATTGATTCCAGGTGGCGCATTTAATATGGGTGCCGATGATGATCAAGCTTGGCGCGACGAATATCCAAAACATAAAGTAGTCATAGATTCTTTTTGGATGGATATGCATGAAGTTACCAATGCACAGTTTGCAGCATTTGTGGAGGATACTGGATATTTTACAATTGCCGAAAAGACTGTTGATTGGGAGGAATTAAAAAAAGAGCTTCCCCCTGGAACACCAAAACCAGATGACAGCCAGCTTGCGCCCGCATCGCTAGTTTTTGTAGCAACAGAC
>CATIMP010000007.1 GCA_949528465.1 Bacteroidota bacterium
GGTCTTGGCCTTGATATTCGTTTAGAAGAATAATAAAATATTGATATGGCACGTATAAACGAAACACAACAACAAAAAGATTTTAATAAAATCTCCATTGGGCTTTCATCGCCCGAAACTATTTTGGCTGCCTCCAAAGGCGAGGTACTTAAGCCAGAAACGATTAATTATCGTACACACAAACCCGAGCGTGATGGCTTGTTTTGTGAGCGTATTTTTGGTCCTGTAAAGGATTTTGAATGTGCTTGCGGAAAGTATAAGCGTATTCGTTACAAGGGAATCGTGTGTGACCGATGTGGCGTAGAGGTAACCGAAAAGAAAGTTCGTCGCGACCGCGTTGGACACATCAGTTTGGTTGTTCCTGTAGCGCACATTTGGTATTTCCGTTCTTTACCTAATAAAATTGGCTACTTACTTGGACTTCCTTCCAAGAAATTAGACATGATTATTTACTATGAACGCTATGTAGTAATTCAACCTGGTATTGCTACCAACGAAGAAGGAGAGCCTGTTCAAAAAATGGATTTCTTGACAGAGGAAGAGTACCTGAATATCATGGAAAAGCTTCCGCAAGAAAACCAGTACTTGGAAGATGGCGATCCAAATAAGTTCATAGCTAAAATGGGAGCAGAGTGTCTAATCGATATCTTGAACCGCATTGATTTAGATGAACTTTCATACCAGCTGCGCGACAAAGCAAACAACGAAACTTCTAAACAACGTAAAACAGAAGCGCTTAAGCGTTTACAGGTTGTTGAGGCGCTTCGTGACGCAAACAAAAACCGTGAAAATCGTCCAGAGTGGATGATTATGAAAGTAGTACCTGTAATTCCACCAGAATTACGTCCATTGGTGCCGCTTGACGGTGGTCGTTTTGCCACTTCGGATTTAAATGATTTATACCGTCGTGTGATTATTCGTAACAACCGTCTTAAACGATTGTTAGAAATTAAAGCACCAGAAGTAATTTTACGTAACGAAAAGCGTATGCTTCAAGAGTCGGTTGACTCATTGTTTGATAACACGCGTAAGTCATCTGCTGTAAAAACAGATGCTAACCGTCCGCTAAAATCACTTTCAGACTCATTAAAAGGAAAGCAAGGACGTTTCCGTCAAAACTTACTTGGTAAGCGTGTGGATTATTCAGCACGTTCAGTAATTGTTGTAGGACCAGAACTTAAACTCTTTGAGTGTGGATTGCCAAAGAACATGGCTGCTGAACTCTACAAGCCATTTATCATTCGTAAGCTTATTGAGCGTGGAATCGTAAAAACGGTTAAATCTGCAAAGAAAATTATTGACAAGCGCGAGCCTGTTGTATGGGATATTTTAGAAAATGTATTAAAAGGACATCCTGTATTATTGAATAGGGCCCCCACACTTCACCGTTTGGGTATCCAAGCATTTCAGCCAAAACTAATTGAAGGAAAAGCAATTCAATTACACCCACTGGCGTGTACTGCATTTAACGCCGATTTTGATGGCGACCAGATGGCAGTTCACCTACCGTTAGGTCCAGAGGCCATTCTTGAATCGCAATTATTGATGTTGGCATCGCATAACATCCTTAATCCTGCCAATGGCTCTCCAATTACAGTACCCTCTCAGGATATGGTACTTGGATTGTATTATATGACTAAAGCACGCAAGTCAACCAAAGACCAAAAGGTAAAAGGTGAAGGCTTGACATTTTATAGCGCAGACGAGGTGAATATTGCCTTCAATGAAGGTATAGTTGACCTTAATGCAAAGGTTAAAATCCGCGCAAAAGACTTTAATGATGCTGGTGAATTAGTATATCAAATCATTGACACTACTGTTGGTAGAATATTATTTAACCAACATGTTCCAGAAAAAGCGGGATACATCAATGAGGTATTGACTAAAAAATCGCTTCGTGGTATTATCGGAGGTATCTTGAAAGTAACAAGTGTTCCTGAAACGGCTGAATTCCTTGATAAAATTAAGGACATGGGCTTCTCTTTTGCATTCAAAGGAGGTCTATCGTTTAGTTTGGGTGATATTATTATTCCAAAAGAAAAAACAGCATTGATTGATGAGGCCAATGGACAAGTAGACGGTATTATTTCCAACTACAACATGGGACTTATTACCAACAACGAGCGTTATAATCAGGTAATTGATATTTGGACATCTACCAACGCGACACTCACCGAACTTGCCATGAAGCGCATTAGCGAAGATCAGCAAGGATTTAACTCGGTATTTATGATGTTGGATTCGGGAGCTCGTGGTTCTAAAGAACAGATACGTCAGCTTACGGGTATGCGAGGACTTATGGCAAAGCCTAAAAAGTCAAACGCAGGTGGAGGCGAGATTATTGAAAATCCAATTCTTTCGAACTTTAAAGAAGGTCTTTCGATTTTGGAATACTTTATTTCTACGCACGGTGCACGTAAAGGTCTTGCCGATACAGCACTTAAAACTGCCGATGCAGGTTACTTAACGCGTCGTTTGCACGATGTGGCACAAGACGTAATTGTGAATCAAGTAGACTGTGGTACGCTTAGAGGACTTACGGTTTCAGCATTGAAGAAAAACGAAGAAGTTGTTGAGGCTCTTGGCGATCGAATTGTTGGCCGTGTTGCGCTTCACGATGTTATCGATCCGATTTCCGCTGAAGTATTGGTTTCTGCTGGTGATGAAATCCTTGATGACAATGCGAAAGCAATTGAGAATTCTGCACTTGAAAGTGTGGAAGTTCGCTCACCATTAACATGTGAGGCTAAAAAAGGAATTTGTGCCAACTGTTATGGGCGTAACCTTGCTACAGGAAAAATGGTACAACAAGGAGAGTCTGCAGGTGTAATTGCAGCGCAATCTATTGGAGAACCTGGAACACAGCTTACATTGCGTACGTTCCACGTAGGTGGTATTGCCGGTAACATTTCCGAGGAAAACAAACTCGTTGCTCGATTTGATGGAGTTGCAGAAATTGAAGAACTCAAAACCGTTGACGGTAAAGACAATGATGGAAAACCTGTTAAAATTGTGATTTCACGTACCTCAGAAATTAAGGTGGTGGACAAGAACACAGGTATTGTATTGAGTACAAATAACATTCCTTATGGTTCTTTTGTGTTTGTGAAAGACGGACAAAAAATCAAAAAGGACGATGTCATTTGTCAATGGGATCCGTACAACGGAGTTATTATTTCTGAATTTACAGGTTCTATCGGATATGAAAACATTGAACAAGGGGTAACCTATCAAGTTGAAATTGACGAGCAAACTGGTTTCCAGGAAAAAGTGATTTCGGAGTCAAGAAACAAAAAAATCATTCCTACACTATTAATTAAAGACGCTAGTGGTAAAACCTTGCAATCGTATAACTTACCTGTAGGTGCACACATTATGGTTAACGATGGCGAGAAAATTGAGAAGGGTAAAATTTTGGTAAAGATTCCTCGTAAGTCTGCTAAATCTGGAGATATTACGGGAGGTCTGCCGCGTGTAACTGAGCTTTTCGAAGCGCGTAACCCATCTAACCCTGCCGTAGTTTCTGAAATTGACGGTGTGGTTACTTTTGGTAAAATCAAGCGTGGTAACCGTGAGATAATCGTTGAGTCAAGAACAGGTCAAATCAAGAAATACTTAGTGAAACTTTCGAATCAAATCTTGGTTCAAGAAAACGACTTTGTAAAAGCGGGTATGCCACTTTCTGATGGTGCGATTACACCAAACGATATTTTGTCTATTAAAGGTCCTTCTGCAGTCCAGCAGTATTTGGTAAACGAAGTACAAGAAGTATATCGCTTACAAGGGGTAAAAATCAACGATAAGCACTTTGAAGTAGTTGTTCGTCAGATGATGCGTAAAGTACGTGTAGAAGATTCAGGCGATACTACATTCTTAGAGGGTCAGCTGGTTCACAAAGCAGACTTTATTGAAGAAAACGATGCACTCTTTGGTCAAAAAGTAGTACTGGAAGCAGGCGATTCTGAAAATCTGAAGGCAGGTCAAATTATTACTGCTCGCCAATTACGTGATGAGAATTCATTACTGAAACGCGACGATAAAAATTTGGTTGAAGCCCGTGATGCCGTAAATGCTACTGCAACACCAATTCTACAAGGAATTACTAGAGCTTCGCTACAGACCAAGTCGTTTATCTCGGCAGCTTCTTTCCAAGAAACTACCAAGGTACTCAACGAGGCAGCTGTTGCTGGTAAAATTGATACTTTAGAAGGGTTGAAAGAGAACGTTATTGTAGGACACAAGATTCCAGCAGGTACGGGTAACCGTGCGTTTAATGACATCATTGTTGGCTATACCGACGAATATGAAGCGTTAATTGCTGAGAAATCGTTAAGTGCTGATGTATAATGAGCGACAAGGCTAAAAAAGACGGGAGTATAAACATTGAGCTTGATCCGGAAACGGCGCAAGGTACATACGCTAATCTTGCGATTATCAACCATTCAGCTTCTGAGTTTGTGGTAGATTTTATCAATATTATGCCAGGTGCGCCAAAGGCGAAAGTGAGATCTCGTATTATTCTTACGCCGCAGCACGCCAAACGCTTCTTAAAAGCCTTAGGTGAAAATGTGCAGCGTTTTGAAGCTGCTCACGGAGAAATTAAAGATTATGAGCAACCGCCCATACCGCTTAATTTCGGCCCAACCGGCGAAGCTTAAACAAATAAAACCCTCCAGATGGAGGGTTTTTTATTGGAATTAAAATTCAGATGTCGCGTGAAAGACAACACCTGGATATTTGCTTTGTGTCATTTGTAGGGTAAAGGCAGAGTCTGCCAAAAATACCAACTGCCCGTGCTTGTCTTTTGCCAAAAACTTGGACTTGGTTTGCTTAAAACCAGCAAAATCAGCTTCACCTCCTTCGAAAACTTCTACCCAACAGGCTTTGTGTACGTTAAGGTTTTCGTAGGTACAACTTGCGCCGTATTCGTGTTCTAAACGGTATTGAATCACATCAAATTGGAGCGCACCAACCGTTCCTACAATTTTACGTCCATTGAGCTCTAACGTAAATAATTGGGCAACACCTTCGTCCATAAGTTGGTCGATGCCTTTGTTTAGTTGTTTGGCTTTCATTGGATCAGCATTATTGATATACCTAAAATGCTCCGGTGAAAAACTCGGAATTCCTTTAAAATGAACACGTTCCCCTGAAGTAAGTGTATCTCCAATTTTAAAGTTTCCCGTATCGTGCAACCCAACAATATCACCAGGATATGATACGTCTACAATTTCTTTCTTATCTGCAAAAAAAGCATTTGGACTGCTAAACTTTAGTTTTTTGTTATGACGAACGTGCAGGTAAGGTACATTACGGGCAAAGGTTCCCGAAACAATTTTTATAAATGCCAATCGATCGCGGTGCTTCGGATCCATGTTGGCATGAATTTTAAAAACAAAACCAGAAAAGGTATTTTCGTTTGGAGCTATGCTGCGTTCTTCACTGTTTTTGGGTTGTGGAGGTGGTGCAATATCCACAAAGCAATCCAACAATTCTTGAACACCAAAGTTATTTAGAGCTGAACCAAAAAACACGGGGTGTTGCTGTCCTTTTGAATACGCACTTTGATCAAAAGAAGGGTATACTTCTCGCACCAATTCCAACTCTTCTTCAAGTGTAGTCTTTGCAGTACTACCAATGGCGGTTTCTAAGGCAGTATCGTCAAGGTTTTCGATGATACTACTGTCGCTAATGGTGGTTTTACTCTCTTCGTCAAATAAGCGTACGTTGTTGTTCCAAAGATTATAAATTCCCTGAAAATCATACCCCATACCAATGGGAAAACTCAATGGAACAGTAGTAAGCCCCAATTTTTGTTCTACTTCATCTAGTAAGTCAAACGCGTCTTTTCCTTCGCGGTCGAGTTTATTAATAAAAACAATGATCGGAATATTTCGCATGCGGCATACGGATACCAGTTTTTCGGTTTGTTCTTCAACGCCTTTTGCTACGTCAATCACTACAATTACGCTGTCTACTGCGGTTAGTGTGCGGAATGTGTCTTCTGCAAAATCCTTGTGACCAGGCGTGTCTAAAATATTGATTTTCTTGTTTTTATATAAAAAAGCAAGGACAGATGTAGCTACTGAAATTCCACGCTGACGCTCTATTTCCATAAAGTCACTGGTGGCAGTTTTCTTTATTTTGTTTGATTTTACCGCACCTGCTTCTTGAATGGCGCCTCCGAATAAAAGTAACTTTTCAGTAAGTGTTGTTTTTCCTGCATCGGGATGCGAGATGATACCAAAAGTGCGTCTGCGTGCTATTTCTTCCAAAAAACTCATAGGTGCAAAAATACCACGGTTTTGATAAACGCTTATGGTTTTAGTGGAATAATAATATCAATTGCTTTTTATAAAGCGGACTACTTCTTGGTTCTTTTCAAATTGAATAATAATAAAATAGTGTCCCTGCGGAATCTCGCTCACATTCAAATGTTCAGAAGTGCTATTTCCAAGAGGTACTTGTTTTAGCATTTTTCCAGTTAGTGTATAAATGGAAGCGGAATGCATTGGTAGTTTTGTGCTTAAGGAGATGTTTTCGTTTGCGGGATTGGGATACGCTGCTACAATAGTATTATCCTTTGGGCTTATCAAATTAAGTATATAACAGTCCGAAAAATCTGTTGCTGTAATAGGTGAGGGTGTGAAGACTGATTTGTCAAAATTTATTTTGGTTTTAACAGGGTCATATATAGGTTCAGAAGTGATAGCATCTTTTGGACCCGGACCAATAGCATAATGCATGATTTCAGCCGTGTTGATGACATGACCCAAGCCCGCAGCATGCCCTGTCTCATGACGCACTACCGCATTAAAATCAAACTCTGATGATGTTGCGTCTCCATTAAAATCCCAGCTTATTTCAGGATTAAACACATAATCGATCTCATAATAAAAGAAATAAAGTGAGGTTTCGTTTGTTAAGCTATTTGTTATGCTGTAACCAGAGGATCTAGAAATAACGAAACCCAAAACCCCATCATCGGTGGTATCAAAAGAAATAGCATTGATGTTGTCATCTGCCTGTTTAACGGATGTTGTTGTATTACTTATAGTAAATTTAGAACCAGCGTTACATACAATAGCATCAAAACCGCTTTCAAAAGCATTAACCGCAGCAGTATTACTCTTAAAATCAGCGTGATAATTAAATAGATAAGCACCGTTTTCAAAGTTTCCAGTACTTGTGGATTCAGATGAGTTGTGATCACTAATATGGTGAATGGGATATTCCACTTCTTTTCCGCCTCTAATAGTAGCGTCACTGTAATTTCCGGTAATGTAATTGTGTGTGACTTCAAGTCCTGCAATAGTATGAGTTACGCCCGCACTTGTTTCTACTTCAACATCTCCAGAACCAGCACCACTCGGTACTTTAATTGTTATTTCGGTATCTGTCCAACTCTCAATATTTGTTTCTAGGGCTTCAATGGTGGTATCCCCAGCATCATCTGCGTCTGGAAAACGTACAATTCCAAGATCTGTACCAAAATTGGCACCACTAATCGTTAAAACAGAACCGTTCCCAGCAACTATTTCTGTGGGACTTAAGGAGCTAATCTGCGTTTTTTCTACACCAAAAACGCTTTTTTTTTTGATGTTCACCTCTTCAGTTTCAAAATAATTGGTTTCTTTAATTTGAGTTACTTCACGCTTTGTTAAAGATGTTATGGTATCCTCTAGCTTTTTGTGATTTGAGAAGCTTAAAAATGGATTTGTAACATTTCCCTTTTTTAAGTTATATCGATAAACCCCTTGGCTTAGTCCAACACTTTTGTATATTGGTTTTGTAGATGGAAATCCTTCAAGTGCGATATCAGCATTTTTTGCTACAAAAACCCCAACAGCATTTACAGGAAGTTTCAGTGCAGGGCGAACTATATGCGACTTCATTCCAATGGTACCGCCAAGGCTTACAAGGTATATTTCTGACGTGTTGTCTCCTTTGTGTATTTTGCTAACTTCAACGGTGTGAACCGTATAAATATTTTTATGTCCTGCGTCCCAGTAGGAAGCCTTATTAATCACTTTTCCTTCAACAATTGCATCAGCAATTGCTACTTGATTTTCCAGTGAAATATTATTTAAAAGCTCTACCTGAGAAAAGACAAAAAGCGGAAGTGAAACTACGAAAAAGACAAGTATATGTTTCATATTATATGATGATTTGGTGGCCCAAATATATCAATTTAAAATTAGCAGTTGGCTACGAGTTTTTTGTATTTTTAATTTTTATATGGAAGAACAGGTTATTTTAGTTGATACGGCAGATAATCAGCTGGGTTTAATGCCCAAAATGGAAGCGCATGAGAAGGGCGTATTGCACCGTGCATTTTCGGTTTTTGTCCTCAACAACAAGGGTGAATTGATGCTGCAACAACGCGCCTTACACAAATACCATTCACCAGGTTTGTGGACCAATACCTGTTGTAGTCATCAACGCGATGGTGAGAGCAATATTGTTGCTGGCCAGCGCAGATTGCAAGAAGAAATGGGATTTGTTACTGAACTTAGAGAAGTAACTTCATTTATTTACAAAGCGCCATTTGATAACGGTCTTACTGAGCATGAGTTAGATCATATCATGATTGGTCAATATAACGACGTACCCAATATCAACCCAGATGAAGTTGCCAATTGGAAATGGATGCCTGTGGTAGAAGTTCATGCCGATATTGCTGCGCATCCCGAGCACTATACCGCGTGGTTTATTATTATCTTTGAGCAATTCTATGAAAAAATTAAATTGCTATGAATAAAGTAACCGTTAGCCGAAAGGCACACTTTAATGCGGCGCACCGACTGTACAGAAAAGATTGGACAGATGCCCAAAACGAAGCTATCTTTGACAAGTGCAGTAATCCCTATTTTCACGGGCATAACTATGATCTTATTGTTTCCGTTACCGGTGAAATTGACCCAGAAACTGGCTATGTGATGGATATGAAAGTCCTTAAGGATTTGATTAAAGCTCATGTAGAAGATGCGTTTGATCACAAAAATCTAAACGAACAGGTACCAGAATTTGCGACGTTAATTCCTACCGCTGAAAACATTTCTGTAGTGATTTGGGAAAAGCTTAGACCTCATATTCAAAAAAACAATGATTTATCTATAACTTTGTATGAAACTCCTCGAAACTTTGTAGTGTTTTCGGGGCCTAAATAAATAAAACTTATGGCATCTATTCGCGACTTAAAGAAAGATATCAACCATGTGTTGGGAGAGATTATTGAAATGACTTTTGATTGGGAAAAAGCTAATCCAGATGCCGACAGAAAATCTTCTTCGGCTATTGTTGACGAAGCCATAACCGCATTTGATGCATTTAGTGTAAAACTTAATCAAAAAGACGTTGTGAACAAAAAAGCACACTTTCGTGCGATTCAAGATGAGCTTACTGAAAAAGGAAATGCACTAATTGAAAAGCTTAATGCGCTTTAATCACTTTTCTAAAAGTGAGGTTAATGCGCGGCCCGACTTCTCGTGCCGTTTTTGCAACTTGATGTTTCCAGTGGTGTTGCGTGCTTCCCTCCATAAGGAGTAAACTCCCATGCGCTAACGCGAATTTTAGGCGTTGGGTTTTATCGTGCTTGTGCTTGAGATGAAAATACCGTTCTGCTCCTAAACTCACCGAGGCAATTATAGGGTTTTGCCCTAGCTCGGATTCGTCATCGGCGTGCCAACCGTTACTGTCTTTGCCTGTTCGATATAAATTCAATAACACCGTAGTAAAGCGTTCCTCGCAAAGCATTTGAATTTTTGTTTCGATTTCCTTGAGGGTTGTGGTCATCGGGTTTGGTTGCATCACAATACCTGAATATCCATAAGGATCGGTAGTGTGCCCATGCAATGAAGTCATACGGGGTTGCGGATAGGTTTTTCCAAAAACAGTAATCGGGTCATTTTGCCACGGAATAGTATCAAGTAGCTCTGAAAAATAGGCATCTGCAATATTTTTTGCTAAAAAATTCGGGAAATACCGAATTGTAGCATCGGGAAGTTTGGGTTCAAAAACATCAAAAAGCAATGACATTATTTTGTATTTTTTTTATTGTTTCTCTTTTTTCTAGCTTCTTCTTTGTAGTGGAAAAACAAGGTGTTTACAAAACCCAAAATTAATGCCACACCAATAATAATATATGCCATGGTAAAAAGCTTACCCAAATCGGTTTGTGGTGAAAAATCGCCATAGCCAATGGTAGTTAGGGTGATGACCGAAAAATATAGTGAATCTAACCACGACCAATCTTCAATAAAGCGGTAAGCAATTGTGCCAATTGCCAAAAAAATATTGGTAGCAAAAAGCAAACTACGGTAGGCCGGGTCTCGCCAAAAAGAAAGTAGCGTGCGCCAAAAAAATAACATAGTGTAAGGTTTCTATGCAAGTAATATAATTAAAAAAAATCCCTCAACTTAAAAAGTGAGGGATATTTATTAAAATAAGATTAAAAACTTACTTTATCATATCAAAGCTACGTTTGATAAAGGCGGTTAGTTCTTCTCCTTTAAGTAGCGATTGCGATAAACGTGCTAAATCTAACGATTGCTTTATCAAGCGTTCTTGCTTCTTTTTGGTTTTGGTTTCCAAAATTTGTGACACCAACGGATGATTTACATTTACAACTAATTGATACATTTCGGGAAAACCACCACCAAACATACCGCCGCCGCCAGTTTGCTGCATTTCTTTCATCCGACGCATAAACTCCGGCTGCGTAATCATAAAGGGTGCTGCTTCGCTGTCCATAGCTTCTAATTGAACCGTGTATTTTTCTTTTGGTACAACTCCTTCAATTAGGGGTTTAAGCGTTTCTTTTTCGTCGTCACTTAGTTTGGAAAGTTGTGGTTCGTCTTTAGCAATCAGCTTGTCTATATGATCCGCATCTACGCGTACAAAACCTAACTTGTCGTCTTCTTGCTCTAATTTTTGCAACAAATGCCCCACAATTGGTGAGTCTAACAACAACACCGTATAGCCTTTGTCTTTGGCAGCCTGAATGTACGCGTGTTGCTCCTCAGCATTTGCGGCATATAACTGTATTAGCTTTTCGTCTTTGTCTGTCTGCGCTTCTTTGGTTTGTTCTTTAAGCTCGTCTAAGGTCAAGAATGTTCCGTCTGTAGTAGGGAAGAGGTTGAATTTTTTTGCTTTGTCGTAGAATTTTTCTTCAGAAAGCATTCCATATTCAATTACCATTTTGATGTCGTTCCACTTTTGTTCTAAGTTTTCACGCTCATTTTTAAATATGGATTGCAATTTATCCGCTACTTTTTTAGTAATATAATTGCTGATTTTCTTCACTGCACCGTCTGCCTGGAGGTAACTTCTAGATACGTTTAATGGAATATCTGGTGAATCAATAACACCACGCAACATGGTCAAAAACTCAGGTACAATACCTTCTACGTTGTCTGTTACAAACACTTGATTTTGATAGAGTTGAATGCGGTCTTTTTGAATATTGAGATCGTTATTCAACTTGGGGAAATACAAAATTCCTGTCAGCGCAAATGGATAATCCACGTTAAGGTGAATATGAAATAATGGCTCTTCAAACTGCATCGGATAGAGCTCGCGGTAAAACGATGTATAATTTTCGTCTTTTAACTCACTTGGCTTTTTTGTCCAGGCTGGAGTTGGATTATTGATAATATCATCTACCGTTTCTTTAATCTCCTTTTTATCATCGCCTTCGCCTTCTTCGTGTGTTTCTTCACGTGTTCCAAATTTGATTGGAATTGGCATAAACTTGTTGTACTTCGTTAGTAGTTCACGAATGCGCGTTTCTTCTAAGAATTCATCCGAATCGCTGTCGATATGTAAAATGATTTCTGTTCCACGTGCTGTTTTGTCATGTTCTACAAGGGTGTATTCAGGAGAACCGTCACAAGTCCAATGCGCAGCAGGTGCATCTTTGTGAGATTTTGTTATGATTTCCACTTTTTCCGAAACCATAAATGCAGAATAAAATCCTAGACCAAAATGCCCGATAATCCCGCTATCTTTCGCACTGTCTTTGTATTGATTGATAAACTCCTCCGCACCCGAAAATGCCAACTCATTAATGTACTTGTTGACTTCTTCCATAGTCATCCCCAAACCTTGATCGGTTACATGGAGCGTCCGATTATCTTTATCAATTTTTATTTCAATTTGTGGATTGTCGTATGTCACATTTGCCTCACCAATATTGGCAAGATGCTTTAGTTTAAGCGTAGCGTCTGTTGCATTTGAAACCAACTCACGCAAGAAAATTTCGTGATCACTATAAAGGAATTTTTTAATCAGTGGAAAAATATTTTCAACCGCAACATTTATTTTACCTGAAGCCATAATTATTTTGTTTCCTAATTTAAACCAATAAAAGTACCAAAATTAATATGCTGACATGATGACACTTATTTTTTGTTTAAATAATTTGTTTTTTTGTTAAACATTTTTATATTTGTGGAGTAATCAATCAACAAAATTGACACAGGGAAATTTGCTATGAAATCTCTATTGATTACACAACACTCCTTTATTGGTTTGTTTATTTTGGTTAAGTTGTTCGAAGGTGCATCGTGGTTGTTGCACCTTCTTTTTTTTCTCCCATTTTAATTTTGTTTATTGTACCTCTAATTTCATTAAATATGTACAGCTCTCGAATTGCCGGTTTAGGTCACTATGTTCCTGACAACATTGTCACCAATGACGATTTGTCCAAATTCATGGACACCAACGATGAATGGATAAACGAAAGAACAGGAATAAAGGAACGCCGGTTAATTAAAAAAGATTCAGGCGAAGGTACCACAACCATGGGCGTAAAAGCTGCTGAAATGGCGCTGGAACGTGCAGCAATCACTAAAGATGATATTGATCTTGTTGTTTTTGCCACGCTTAGTCCTGACTTGTATTTTCCAGGTTCGGGCGTGTTGTTACAAGATCAAATGGGCATGGGAACATGTCCAGCATTAGACATTCGTAATCAGTGCTCAGGATTTATTTATGGACTTTCTGTTGCAGATCAATTTATTAGAACGGGCATGTATAAAAACGTGTTATTGGTTGGTTCCGAATACCATTCTGGCGGTATGGATTTTACCACTCGTGGTCGTACAGTTTCGGTTATTTTTGGTGATGGTGCTGGGGCGGCTGTGCTTACTCGTGAAGAAGATACTTCAAAAGGAATTCAATCTACACACTTATATTCAGAAGGGAAATACGCAGAAGAATTGGCAATTATTGGACCAAGTACCAAGCGCTGGATTCCAGAAATTGTTTCCGATTATGACGAAAATGACATGCGTTACCACCCCTATATGAACGGTCAGCTGGTGTTTAAGAATGCGGTTGTTCGCTTTAGTGAAGTGATTCAAGAGGCGTTACAGAAAAATGGTAAAAACACTAATGATATTGATTTGTTTATACCACATCAAGCTAACTTACGTATTGCACAATTTGTACAGAAAAAGTTTAGCCTTCGTGACGATCAGGTTTACAATAATATCATGCGTTATGGAAATACTACAGCTGCATCTATTCCTATTGCACTTTCTGAGGCATGGGGCGAGGGCAAAATTAAAAAAGACGATACCGTCTTATTAGCTGCTTTTGGTAGTGGGTTCACCTGGGGAAGCGCTCTCATACATTGGTAATCCAGTCCCTGACAACCAAAGAAATAATACTGAAAGCGCACCATTGAGTGCTAACACAAAAAAGCCAAAATCGAAACCTAAGTGTGTTTTGAAAAGCGTCGCTATGCCAAAGGTTAGTGCTGGAGTAGCTATACATATGATGGGTGCATAAGTATCGCGTACTGCACGTTTCGAAAAAATACCCAATAGGAATAGTCCGAGGAGCGGACCGTAAGTGTAACCTGCAAACAATAGCAATTGTGCGATAACACTTTCATTTTTAATGACGTAATAAAAAAGTAACATGCAGCACCAAAGTGCAAACGCCATTGAGATGTGCATAACTTTACGCTGTTTTATGCCATTCTCACCATCTTCTATTTCCCATAAATCAATACTCGCGCTTGTGGCAAGCGATGTCATTGAACTGTCGGCGCTGCTAAATGCCGCTGCAATTAGCCCAAACACAAAAGTATAAGCAAATATTTTACCCAACCCCGACTGCGTTGCAACCATAGGAAATAAGTTGTCTCCAGATACCGTGAGTCCACTTACTTGAGCGTAAGCACTAAGCAGTACACCCAACACTAAAAACAAAAGCGTTACAACAACGAGGGCAATAGTAAACCAGAACATGTTTTTTTGTGCGTCGCGTAATGAATGACAACTCAGATTTTTTTGCATCATTTCTTGATCAAGACCTGTCATGGCAAACGAAATGAGTGCGCCTGCAAAAAATTGCTTAATAAAATGTTGACTGCTGTTCCAATCGCCCCAAAAAAATATTTGTGTTGTAGGTTGTGCTTGCCACCACGTCCCTATGGTTGCTGCATCCAACTGTAGGGCCTCCACCAACACATAAATACCTACAAATAGCGCAATTAGCATACAAGTGGTTTGTACCGTGTCGGTGTAAATAATTGTTTTAATACCTGTTTTTTGTGTATAGAGCCAAATACCAATAATCGTGACAGCAGCACTTGCCCAAAATGGAACATCAAGCGCATCCAAAGCAATCCAATGCAATACTTTTAGCACAAGAAACATGCGGAAACTAGTTCCTGTTAGTCGAGATAAAATAAAAAAAGAAGCTCCTGTTTTGTAAGTCCTTACCCCAAATCGATGACGCAAATAACTATAAATACTAATCACGTTCCATTTATAATAAAGCGGTAACAAAATAGTTCCAATGAATAAATACCCCAGTGCGTATCCCAACACCATTTGCACATATCCAAGTTGCGTTGTGGCTACCCAACCCGGAACAGAAACAAACGTTAGCCCGGAAAGCGATGCGCCAATCATGCCAAAGGCAACTAAATACCAGGGTGCTTTTTTGTTTGCAGCAAAAAAAGTAGCGTTGGTGTTACTATTCCCTACCCATTTTGAAATGCTATATAGCACCCCAAAATACACCAACAAACAAAGCCCTAACGCTTGAGCGGACATCAATTTTTTTTGTAAATATAGTGTTGGTGTAGCTTTTAGTGAAATAGTGTATTTTTGAGCATGGATTTTCCGTCGTCTTTAGTGCAGAAAGCAGTAGATGAAATTGCACAACTTCCAGGCATTGGTCGGCGTTCTGCTCTTCGTTTGGTATTGCATTTGTTGCGTCAACCCAAAGATTTTAGTGAGAGACTTTCAAGTGCTATCGCAACATTGCGCCAACAAATACGTTATTGTACTACATGTCACAATATATCAGATGCGGAAGAGTGTAGTATTTGCGCAAACCCGATTCGCAACAAAGAGGTGTTGTGTGTGGTAGAAGATGTACGAGATGTTATGGCAATAGAAGCAACGGGACAATTTAAAGGTAGATATCATGTGTTGGGTGGAAAAATTGCACCTATGGATGGAATTGGTCCGCAGCAACTCACCATTGATGCGCTTGTTGAGCGCGTGAAAAATGAAGAAATTAAAGAAATAATTTTCGCACTTGGAAGCACCATGGAAGGCGATACTACAAACTACTACATATTTAAAAAGCTAAGTAAGTTTCCATTGGTTTTTTCTGCTATTTCTCGCGGAATTGGTGTTGGAGATGAATTGGAATATGCCGATGAGCTTACACTTGGGCGCAGCATCAGTCAGCGGATTCCTTTTGAAATATCTATGAAAAACTAAGTATGAAGTTATCTATAGTTATCCTAAACTATAACGTAAAGTATTTTATCGATTTGTGCCTGCAAAGTGTTTTAGCGGCGACTAAAAATATCGATGCAGAAATTATCGTTGTTGACAATGCATCTGTTGATGGTAGTGTGACTTGGATCGCATCCCAGTTCCCAAAAGTAACACTGATTCAAAATAACGAAAACTTAGGATTTCCAAAAGGAAACAATATTGGCGTACAACAAGCAAAAGGAGAGTATCTGTGTATCTTAAATCCAGATACAGTAGTAGCAGAAGATACGTTTGTCAAAGCCTTAGGTTTTATGGAACAGAATGAGCAACTCGCCATTATGGGGCCAAAACTCATTGACGGATCTGGTCGTTTTTTAAAAGAATCCAAAAGAGGCATCCCAACTCCATGGGTGGCATTTACCAAAGTTTTGGGACTATACAAACTCTTTCCAAAACTCTTTGGCGAATACTATAATTTAAAATTACCTAAAAATAAAGCAGGTGAGACGGATATTTTGGTGGGTGCTTATATGTTTATGAAAACAGCGCATTATCGAACGCTTAATGGCTTTGATGAAGCATGTTTTATGTATTCTGACGACATTGATTTGAGCTATCGCTCCTTGCAACTTGGAAAACCAAATTTTTACAACCCCGATATAAATATCATACACTTTAAAGGAGAAAGTACGCCAAAAGATTTTGCCTATCAAATGATGTTTAGAGAAGCTATGAATTATTTTTACAACAAGCATTTTCATGTGTCTAATCTGGTCAAAATATGGATCAAACTTGCTACGAATGTGTTTAGTTTTTTAAAGCGCTTTATAGCATCCTCTCCAGTGGCTAATAAAACACAACCAAGTCGCTATTGGTTAATTTCCAAAGAATTAAATCTTGAAATTGGCGTAAATAAGAATATTCCTTTTGTGCATACTGACCATTGGGATGATTTGATTAGATACAGAAATACAGGAACCGAACTTATTTTAGATCCAGATACCATTTCATTTAAAGCGATTATTGAATTTATGAGTGAAAATGGCAATGGATTTTCTTACAAGATTTTAAGTTCAGATAAAAATCATGCTGTAGGAAGTAATTCTAGTAATGCTAAAGGCGAAGTGCTTGTAATGTCTTAGCGCAAGCCGTGATTTATTCGTACTTTTGAAAAAAAATTGAAATGCCCATTTATCAGCTTGTATTGCCCGCTATGGGTGAGAGTGTTTCAGAAGCAACCGTTACGCAATGGTTGAAAAAGGAAGGTGATGCTGTTGTCGCTGACGATGCTGTAGTTGAAGTTGCAACCGATAAGGTAGATTCTGAGGTTGCGAGTGAGTATAGCGGAGTTATTAAAGAAATTTTACATCCTGTAAATGCTGTTGTTGCCGTAGATGCCCCTTTGGCACTTATCGAAACCGATGAAGTAATTCCGCAACAAACCATAGTAGAAACAACGCCAAAAGTTGAAACTCCTGTGATTGAAAAGGCAAGCGAAACAGCAGAAAGCTATATGGAGCAAGCACAAGAATTAGTAGCTCCTGCGGCACAATCTACCACTGAAGATTCTCGTTTTTATTCACCATTAGTAAAAAATATTGCCAAGCTAGAAAATATTTTAGAAGCTGAGCTGGCAACTATTTCTGGCACAGGAAAAGATGGTCGTGTGACTAAGCGTGATATTTTAGCATATGTCCAAAACAGAAAAACACCGCAAATACCAACACCACCAACTGCTGTCAAAACACCCATTGCTACTCCGCCAATTGCAAGAGGCGTTGAAGATGCTATAGTTCCTATGACACGCATGGAACAAATGATTTCGGAGCACATGACGCGAAGTCTTCAAACATCAGCACACGTGCAGTCTTTTATAGAAATTGATGTAACCAAACTGTGGAAGTGGCGTGAAAAAGTAAAGCAAGATTTTGTGAAACAGCACGGAGTGAAACTTACATTTACCCCAATATTTTTTCAGCTTGTAGCACAAATTTTACCCGAGTTCCCACTGCTAAATAGTTCCTTAGACGGCACAGATATTATCAAGAAAAAAGATATTAATTTGGGTATGGCTACCGCCTTACCCGATGGAAATCTCATCGTTCCGGTTATCAAACAAGCCGATTCGCTTAACCTTGTTGGGTTGGCAAAAAAGGTACATGAACTCGCTTCCAATGCCAGAACCAATGCGTTAAATCCCGATGATGTTCAAGGCGGAACGTATACCATTACCAACGTGGGGATGTTTGGTAGTTTGACAGGAACGCCAATTATTAATCAACCACAGGTTGCCATTCTTGCCCTTGGTGCAATTCGAAAAGTACCCGCTGTATTGGAAACCGAACACGGCGATGTAATTGCGGTGCGTCACCAAATGGTGGTGTCACACAGTTATGACCACCGTATCATAAATGGAGCTATGGGGGGTATGTTTTTACTTCGTCTAAAAGAGCGTATCGAGAATTGGGACAACACGCAAAAACTGTAATATGGAACTTTCATTAACCCGTCCACTATGTTTTTTCGATTTGGAAACCACAGGAGTAAATGTGGCAAAAGATCGCATTGTAGAAATTTCTATTTTAAAGGTTTTTCCGAACGGAAATAAAGAAGCAAAAACGTGGTTGGTAAATCCTGAAATGCCCATTCCGCCACAAACTACAGCCGTACACGGCATAACAGATGAAAAAGTTGCCAATGAGCCTACTTTTAAGCAATTGAGCAAGCAGGTTAACGATATGATTAAAGGCTCCGATTTGGCAGGATTTAATTCAGATCGATTTGATATTCCACTATTGGCAGAGGAAATGCTTCGCGCAGGAATTGATGTGGATTTTAAAAAGCAACTCACCGTAGATGTGCAAACTATTTTTCACAAAATGGAAAAGCGAAACCTTACTGCAGCCTACTCATTTTATTGTGGTAAAAATTTAGAAAATGCACACAGTGCAGCAGCTGATACCACAGCAACCTATGAGGTGCTTAAGGCACAAATTGAAAAATACGACGAATTAGAAAATGATGTTGTGAAGTTGAGTGCCTTTTCTACAAGACGTAAAAGTATTGACTTTGCAGGTTTTATTCTTGCAGATGATGCGGGCGAACCAACGTTTAGTTTTGGAAAGCACAAAGGAAAAAAAGTAGTGGATGTATTACAACGCGAACCGGGATATTTTAGTTGGTTGTTAGATGCAGATTTTCCGCTTTATACTAAAAAAGTGCTGACTGCCATTCGATTGGAAACTTTGAACACCAATTCATGAAGATCATTTGCATTGGCAGAAATTACGCAGATCATACAGATGAATTGCAAAATGCTCGCCCAGATGAGCCTGTGATTTTTATCAAGCCTGATACCGCCATAGCACAATCCAATCTTCCGTTTTTTATTCCCGAATTTTCCAATAATATTCACCATGAGGTAGAAGTTTTGGTTAAAATCAATAGAATTGGAAAACATATTCAATCCAAATTTGCGCATAAATATTACAATGAAATTGGTTTAGGGATTGATTTTACTGCACGTGACCTGCAACAAAAGCTTAAATCTAAGGGGTTACCGTGGGAAAAAGCAAAAGCCTTTGATGGCTCGGCCGTAGTAGGAAAGTGGTTTGATAAATCGACATTTGGCGATTTGTCGACTATTCCTTTCGCTCTTTATAAAAATGGGAAAGTGGTACAAAAAGCCGACACCAGTTTAATGCTTTGGAACATTGATGAAATCATTGCACACGTATCCCAATTCTTTACTTTAAAAATCGGAGATGTTTTGTTTACGGGAACACCCGCTGGTGTAAGTGCTGTGGAGAAAAATGACAAATTAGAAGGATTTATTAATGAACAAAAAGCGTTTTCGGTAACGGTAAAATAAATGCGAGCAGATATTATAACCATTGGTGATGAGATACTTATTGGGCAAATTGTGGACACTAATGCTGCTTTTCTTGGTAAAGCGCTTAACAAAATTGGGGTTGAGGTGCGTCAAATACGTTCTATTTCGGATGACAAGACGGCGATATTAGAGGCATTTAGTGAAGCCCAAAACAGTGTGGATTTAGTGGTTATGACTGGCGGCTTGGGGCCAACTAAAGACGACGTCACCAAACACACTTTATGTGAGTATTTTGATGATTCGTTAGTGTTTTGTCCAGATGTGATGGCACATATCGAAATGCTTTTTTCTAAATATGTAAAAGCGCCTGTAAATGCACTAAATCGCTCTCAGGCAATGCTGCCTTCTACATGCAAGCAGTTGTTTAATCATCATGGAACTGCTATGGGTATGTGGATGCAAAAAGAAAACACCGTTTTTGTATCGCTTCCAGGTGTGCCTTTTGAGATGAAATATCTTGTCAGTAAATACCTTATACCAGGCATAAAAGAATCTTTTTCACTCCCCGCTTTGGTAAATAAAACCATGATGACCTACGGATTGGGAGAAAGTATAATTGCCGAAAAAATATCAGATTGGGAACATGCACTTCCTCCGCATATCAAATTGGCGTATTTACCCAACTTAGGGCGTGTTCGCTTGCGTTTGTCTGCAAAAGGAACGGATCAAGCCATATTACTCAACGAAATTGATGCTCTTTTTGACGCGCTTTACCCGATTATTGGTGAAAACATAAAGGGATTTGAGTCTGAAGAACCCATTGAAATACAAATAGGAAATGCGCTAATTGCAAAGAATTATTCACTTGCTACTGCCGAAAGTTGCACGGGCGGTGCTTTGGCTGCTTTGTTTACCAAAAACGCTGGCGCTTCGGCGTATTTTAAGGGCTCGGTGGTAAGTTATGCTACTGAACTCAAACATGCTATTTTAGACGTCTCAAAAGATGTTATCGCAAAGCATTCTGTTGTAAGTGAGCCAGTTGCAATGGCAATGGCTCGAGGAGTTTTGCGTCATACCAAAGCAAATGTTTCCGTTGCAACAACGGGAAACTTTGGCCCAGCTAAAGGGGATGCCGATGCCGAAATTGGCACAGTTTGCATAGCCATCATCACTCCAGAACGCGAAGTTGTAGAAACCTTTTGCTTTGGGAAACACCGCGATCGAAATCTCCAAAAAACAGTCAATAAGGCATTGGAATTGCTGCATGGTATTTTGGTTGATTAACTTCGTTCAAAAAATTTTTTTAAAACACCATATTTCACTAAGTTTGCACCCTGTTAAAAAATAGGTCATGTCGAAAGTATGTGAATTAACGGGCAAAAAAGCGATGGTTGGGAACAACGTGTCGCATGCCATGAATAAAACCAAGCGCAAATTTGGCGCAAACCTTATCAAGAAACGTTTTTATCTTGTAGAGGAAGACAAGTGGATTACGCTTAAATTATCTACTTCGGCGTTAAAAACAATAAATAAAAAAGGGCTTTCAGCTGTGATTAAAGAAGCACGCGCTCAAGGTCTACTTAAATAATATACGTCATGGCTAAAAAAGGAAACCGCGTTCAAGTGATTTTAGAGTGTACCGAGCATAAAGACTCTGGTTTAGCTGGAACATCACGTTATATCACAACAAAGAACAAAAAAAATACGCCAGATCGTATTGAGATTAAAAAATTCAATCCGATTCTTAAGCGCATGACAGTTCACAAAGAAATTAAGTAATTATGGCAAAGAAAACCGTAGCATCCTTACAAACAAAATCAAAGCGTCTTACGAAAGCCATCAAAATGGTGCGTAGTGAAAAATCTGGCGCGTACACTTTTGTAGAAACCATCTTAGCACCAGAATTGGTAAATGACTGGTTGTCTAAAAAATAAACCAATCCATATTTAATTATATAAAAGCCACTTTTAGTGGCTTTTTTTGTAGCCAAAACGTACCTTTATCACATGGGTTTTTTTAGTACATCTTCCGAACAATTACAATCTGGGCTTTCTACGACAAAGCGGGTCTGGACGCAGCGTCTAAAAAAAGCAGTATTGGGGCGCAGCTCAGTCGATGCCGACCTATTGGAAGAACTGGAGGAAGTATTGTTGATGTCTGATGTGGGCGTGGCAACTACACAAAAAATCATGGATCAGCTTCAAAAACGGGTCGCTAAAGAAAAATACCTTAATGTTTCAGAGTTAGATAAATTGCTCTATGACGAAATGGTAGCATTGTTATCTGCTACCGAATCTTCACAAAACGCTAGTACAGACAATCTCCAAGTTATATTGGTAGTGGGTGTGAATGGCGCAGGTAAAACAACCTCTATTGGAAAGTTAGCACATCGTTATAAAAATGATGGGAAAAGCGTCATGTTGGCTGCTGCGGATACCTTTAGAGCAGGGGCTGTCGCACAATTGCGATTATGGTCTGAGCGTGTTAATGTTCCTCTTGTGGAGCTTAATGAAGGAAGTGATCCAGCATCGGTAGCTTATACGGCTGTAGAGCGCGCCAAAAAAGAACAAATTGACGTGTTATTGATTGATACAGCAGGACGCTTACACAATAATACCAATCTCATGCAGGAATTGGCAAAAATCCAGCGTGTTGTAAAAAAAGTAATTCCTGACGCACCTCACGAAGTATTACTTGTTTTAGACGGTGGTACAGGTCAAAACGCCTTTATGCAAGCCAAACAATTTGCTGAAGCTACTGCTGTTTCGGGTCTTGTTTTAACAAAGTTGGATGGCACTGCAAAAGGCGGCGTGGTTATCGGAATTTCTGACGAACTCGAAGTGCCCATTCGCTACATTGGAGTGGGGGAAGGCATAGATGATTTACTGTCATTTGATGCAAAAGAATTTTTAGATTCGCTTTTTGGCGATGCGTAAAGTCAATTAGTATGCGAACAAAATCAACAAAGAAGAATAAAATTAACGTAGTTACCCTGGGGTGTTCCAAAAACATCTACGATTCTGAGGTACTGATGGGGCAGCTTAAAGCCAGCAACAAAGATGTGGTTCATGAAGAACAAGGCAATATTGTTGTAGTGAATACGTGTGGTTTTATTGATAATGCTAAAGAAGAATCGGTAAATACTATTTTGTCTTTTGCTGAGCAAAAAGAACAAGGTCAAATAGACAAGCTTTTTGTAACTGGTTGTTTGAGTGAGCGCTATAAGCCCGAATTAGAAGCTGAAATCCCAAATGTTGATGATTTTTTTGGGACAACCGATTTACCACTTTTACTCAAAGCTTTGGGAGCAGATTACCGCCATGAGTTGCTTGGAGAGCGCCTTACAATCACACCCAAAAATTATGCATATCTAAAAATTTCGGAAGGCTGCGACCGCCCCTGCTCATTCTGTGCTATTCCACTTATGCGTGGGTCACATCGCTCCAAGCCTATTGAAGATTTGGTTCAAGAAGCTAAAGGACTTGCCAAAAACGGAGTAAAAGAACTTATTATTATTGCGCAAGATTCTACTTACTACGGATTAGACTTATACAAAGAACGCCGTCTGGCAGATTTGCTAAAGGCACTTTCAAAAGTTGAGGGTATTGTGTGGATACGCTTACACTATGCTTTTCCAACGGGCTTTCCTGAAGATGTGTTAGAAGTAATTGCAACGGAACAAAAAGTGTGTTCTTACATCGATATTCCGCTGCAGCATATTTCAGATACTGTTTTACGCTCTATGCGACGTGGAACTACACAAGAAAAAACTACGGCGTTACTCAAAAAATTTAGAACTGCAGTTCCTGACATGGCAATTCGCACCTCGCTTATTTTGGGTTATCCTGGTGAAACAGAAGAAGATTTTGAATTATTAAAGTCTTGGGTCAGCGAAATGCGTTTTGAGCGGTTAGGTTGTTTTCAGTACAGCCACGAAGAAAACACACATGCACATGCTTTACACGACGATGTTCCTGCCGAAGTAAAACAAGCGCGCGTAAACGAACTCATGGAACTTCAAGCGCAGATTTCTTGGGAAAAAAATCAAACATTAATAGGTAAAACATTAAAATGTGTAATTGATAGAAAAGAAGGAAACTATTTTGTTGGGCGTACTGAATTTGATTCTCCCGATGTGGATAATGAGGTTTGGGTGGATGCAAAAGAACATTATCTTAAGGTTGGCGATTTCACCAATTTGACCATCACAGCTGCGCAAGATTTTGATTTACAGGCAGTGCCTGCCATAGAAGAAGTGGCGTAACATGCGTCAATTTCACATATTAACTACTTTTGCCACGTGAAGTCAGTAGCATCTTTGGGGTTTCAGTCGGGCGTATATTCGCCTTTGATGCAGCTTTTGTTGCAATTAGATAAGTCGCTTCTCCCTTTTCATAATGGATTGGCATCCGTTTCGTCTGCTCAAAAAGCAGCTCAAAAGAGAGCTGCTACATTCTCAAAAGAAAGCCGTAAGGTATTGGTAGATACCATCCAAAATCAATACAGTCATTTAGACCAAAATGAAAAGGTCGCAGCAAATCTGCAGCTATTAAAAAATCCAAAGGCCGTTACAGTTACAACAGGCCATCAGTTAAATATTTTCACGGGTCCTTTGTTTTTTTGGTACAAGATTTTGGATGTGATAAATACAGCGGAACGTATGCAGCAGGCAGACAAATCCCACCACTATATTCCCGTGTTTTGGATGGCGTCAGAAGATCACGATTTTGAAGAAATCAATCACTTTTTTTTAGGTGAGCAAAAAGTACGTTGGGAAACTAAATCAGGGGGTCCAGTAGGACGAATACCCACCAAAACTTTAGCTGATATGTACAGCCAATTGGAACCATATTGGAATACAACCCAACAGGGAAAAGAACGCTTAAGATTATTCGCAGATTGTTATTTGAATGAAGATAATTTAGCTAATGCCACCCGAAAGTTAGTGGATGCGCTTTTTGGAAAATATGGTCTAATTATTGTTGATGGCGATGATCCTGTGCTTAAGAAAAGTTTTGTCCCTATGCTTCTCAAAGAAGTTAAAACACAACTAACAGCTGCATCAGTTTTAAAGACCGACAATGCTTTAGCAACAGCAATACCAAGCTATAAGCCACAGGTAAATCCAAGGGAAATTAATTTGTTTTATTTGCTGAGCGACAAACGTTTACGTATTGTAAAAAATGATAAAAATTACGCAACAACAGAAGGCACTTACAATTGGGATGAATCTGCTTTGGAAACAGAAATACAATCGCATCCTGAGCGGTTTTCGCCAAATGCACTTATGCGCCCGCTATACCAGGAATTTGTATTGCCAAACATAACATACATAGGAGGTGGGGGTGAATTGGCATATTGGTTACAACTGAAGGCTGCTTTTGAAGCATTTGATATACCATACCCACTATTACAACACCGCTCGAGTGTATTGCTAATGTCCGAAAAGCAAGTAAAGAAATGTTCCAATCTAAATCTTAGATTACAAGATTTATTTTTATCAAAAACTTCATTTATTAACAAACGAGTACGTCAAATCAGCGATATTGACATTGATTTCAGTTCACAAAAAAGTGTGTTAATAAATCATTTTGAATCCTTAAAAGAACTTGCCAAACAAACCGATGCGTCTTTTTTGGGAGCGGTTAATGCACAAGAAAAAAAACAAATCAAGGGGTTGGAAAATCTTGAAAAAAGATTGCTTAAGGCGCAGCGAATCAAACTACAAGACCATATTATTCGCGCTACCGACATTCAAAATGCACTTTTCCCAAACGGGAAATTACAAGAAAGAACAGCTCATTTTTCTGCGGTTACAGGAGCTTCGTCTATAGATGCATTTACGCGTGCGTTAAAGATGGCTCTTTTAGACGCAGAGGGATTACAAATAGTACAGTATTAAGCTGTTAAAAACTAATGCAAAAGCCATAACCACCAACGAAGTTTAGTTGTATTTTTGCATATGCAAAACAAAGTTCTTATTCTCGATTTTGGTTCGCAATACACGCAGCTTATTGCACGACGTGTTCGAGAGCTCTCCATTTTTTGTGAAATTCACCCTTTCCACAGTGTTCCAGAAGACGTAACTTCTTTTAAGGCAGTTATACTTTCGGGCTCACCTTTTTCGGTGCGCTCCGATGATGCGCCGCATCCCGATTTAAGCAATATTCGAACCAAAGTGCCACTTCTTGGCGTGTGTTATGGAGCACAATATTTGGCACATTTTAATGGCGGTGAAGTTGCTCCTTCAAATACTAGGGAATATGGCCGCGCTAGGTTGGCAAACGTTGAAGAACATCTGTTTTTAAAGAATGTTCCACTGGACTCACAAGTGTGGATGAGTCATAGTGATACCATAAAAAAATTACCAGATAATGCCATGCAATTAGCATCAACTCACGATGTTGCAAATGCTGCATATGCCATGGACGATAACATGACCTTTGGAATTCAGTTTCATCCTGAGGTTTATCATTCCACCGATGGAAAACAGTTGCTGCAGAACTTTTTGGTAGATATTGCTGGCATTACACCTGACTGGACTTCGGATGCTTTTGTAGATACTACCGTGGCTCGATTAAAAGACCAATTGGGAGATGATAAAGTAATTTTAGGGCTTAGTGGTGGTGTAGATTCGTCTGTTGCTGCTATTTTGTTGCACAAAGCGATTGGTGCGAACCTGCACTGTATTTTTGTGAACAACGGATTGTTGCGTAAAAATGAATTCTCGGAAGTGCTAATACAGTACGAACACATGGGGCTAAACGTTAAAGGCGTAGATGCTACTGACGCGTTTTTAGGTCAATTAGATGGCGTAAGTGATCCTGAAACCAAACGAAAGATTATTGGCCGGGTTTTTGTTGAGGTTTTTGACGAGGAGGCCAATAAAGTAGAAGGTGCTAAATGGCTTGCACAAGGAACTATTTACCCTGATGTGATTGAATCTGTTTCTGTAAATGGACCATCGGCAACCATTAAGTCGCATCATAATGTAGGCGGCCTTCCTGATTTTATGAAACTTAAAGTGGTAGAACCTTTGAATATGTTGTTTAAAGATGAAGTGCGTAGGGTTGGTGCAAGCCTCAATATGGCTCCTTCAATTTTAGGACGACATCCCTTTCCTGGACCTGGTTTAGCCATTCGTATTTTAGGTGATATTACAAGAGAAAAAGTAACAATGCTTCAAGAGGCAGATGCCATTTTTATACAAGGATTGCGCGATCATGGATTGTATGATGAGGTGTGGCAAGCTGGTGTGATGCTGTTACCCGTGAATTCAGTTGGTGTAATGGGTGATGAACGTACGTACGAAAAGTGTGTTGCCCTTCGTGCAGTAACATCAACAGACGGAATGACCGCAGATTGGGTACATTTGCCTTATGAATTCTTACAAGAAATTTCAAACCAAATCATTAATCGTGTTCCAGGAATTAACCGTGTGGTATATGATATTAGCTCAAAACCTCCTGCAACTATTGAGTGGGAATAGACGTCTTATCGTTTTTGTAGTTGCCCTTTTCTGCTTTGTAAGCGTTGCACAACAAGCAGAGGTGTCTCATTTTGTTGTTCATAAAGTAAAAAAGAAAGAAACCCTTGAAGGTATTGCCGCCAGGTATGACATAACTACTGAGCAAATTATTGCGCACAATCCATTTGCTAGTAAAGGGATTCGCAAACGGGATAAGCTTAAGATTCCCCGTTACAAAAAAGTAGTTAAGATTGCATCAACTCCTGCGTTTGGAGAACACGTTGTGGTGCCCAAAGAAACCCTGTGGCGCGTGGCGTATACGTATGGGATTTCTATAGATTCTCTTCGTGTATTAAACCCAGGACTAGGCGATACACTTTCCATTGGAGCATTACTGAGAGTTCCAATAAAAACAGCCGAAGAAAAAGCAGCACAGTTCAGCTATTACACGGTGCAGCCACGTGAAGGATATTATAGAATCGAACAAAAATTAGGACTGAGTCGTGAGAAACTGGAGGCCTTAAATCCTGAGCTTTTAAGCATTGATTTGCAAGCAGGAATGGTCTTGAAGATTCCAAAAAAACAAGTGGACACACTGTTGCAACAAAATTCCCAACGCATTTCAAAGCCAAGTTTTTGGGACAGCACGTTTGTAGCGCCTGTAGTTCGTGTAGCTCTAATGGCGCCGTTCCGACTTTCGCGCATAGAATTGGATTCTGTAATGCAAACTGAGAAAACACTTACAGAGCGCAACTTAACCACCATTGCATTGGACTTTTATGCAGGGATGCTTTTGGCAGCAGACAGCTTGAATACGGCTGGGCTAAGCGTTGAGCTTTCTGTTTTTGATACTGAAAATCAACGGCACATTGTAGAACAAATCCTCAATGAGCAAGACTTTTCTCAATTTGACGCAGTTATTGGGCCATTTACCCCCGCAAACGTAAGTCGTGTTTCGCAGGCAATGTCGTTTTTTAATACTCCGGTTGTTTCCCCCTTAACGCCGCGAAATTTCCAATCCTATAAAACGAGTTTTAACTCTATTCCTAGTAAAGAAAACCTAAGTAAACGCATAGCCACGTACATCGATTCCATTGATGCGATTACAGAAAACCCATGTATTTTGATTATTTCGGATGATAAAAACCGAAAAACAGAGTTGAGATTACAGGAGCAATTTCCACTGGCAGAAATTATTCGGCCTGATGAGCGATTTGGATTCGTGGCGCCTGACGATGTAGATTCTTTACTCACACCAACACGACCTAACTGGGTGTTTTTAGAAAGCGAGGACTTAAATCTTGTAACGAGTATGACCTCTATGCTTAATGCACAACAACGCGACGATAGGCAAGTCCAATTGTTTACACATTATCGTTCGGCTACCTACGACGACCCCAATGTTTCGCAAGAACATTTGGGAAATGTACGGTTCACATACCCAAGTAATTTTCATGTTAAACAAGACAGCATAAGATTAAAATTTGATGCAACCTATAAAACTCGTTTTGGTAAAGTTCCAAACCGAACAGCAGTAAAAGGATTTGATTTGATGATTGATGTAGCGCTTCGTATTGCTGTGAAGCGTAGCTTATATGACGGCGTATCATTGGGATTGGGAGAACAACTTCAACATAGATTTGAGTACACACCCACACCTAAAGGGGGTTACGAAAATACGGCCACCTATATCATTCAGCAACAGGGCTTTGAAATGATTGAAGTAGAACCTCCCAGCATCCTCATGGATTCGTTGCAGTCTAGGTAGTTTATTCTTTGTATTTTTGCACCTTTAATGCAATCAAGCTATGCCTAAAACCAAATATGTTTTTGTTACTGGAGGAGTTACATCGTCCCTTGGTAAAGGCATTATTTCTGCATCTTTAGCAAATTTATTACAGGCGCGTGGACTGAAAACCACGATTCAAAAATTTGATCCATACATAAATGTAGACCCTGGGACGTTAAATCCCTACGAACACGGCGAATGTTTTGTAACAGATGACGGAGCAGAAACAGATCTTGACCTGGGGCATTATGAACGCTTCTTGAATGTACGTACTTCGCAAGCCAACAACGTCACTACGGGGCGCATTTACCAAAGTGTTATTCAAAAGGAGCGCCGTGGCGAGTTTTTGGGTAAAACAGTTCAAGTAATTCCACACATCACTAACGAAATAAAAGAGCGCATGCAGTTGCTGGGTTCTAGTGGTCTATACGACGTGGTTATCACTGAAATTGGCGGAACTGTGGGGGATATCGAGTCCTTGCCATATATAGAAGCTGTACGTCAATTGAGATGGGAATTGGGACGGGAAAACTGTATTGTAATTCACTTAACGCTTGTGCCGTATCTTTCAGCAGCAGCTGAGCTAAAAACGAAGCCCACTCAACACTCGGTAAAAACACTGATGGAAAGCGGAATTAACGCTGATGTTTTGGTATGTCGTACCGAGCATGAACTCTCGGATGATATCCGCGATAAATTAGCGTTGTTTTGCAACGTCAAGCGCGAGGCGGTAATTCAATCTATTGATGCAGATACCATTTACGATGTGCCGCTTTTGATGCTTGAGGAAGGCTTGGATAGCGTTGTTTTAAACTTATTAAAACTACCCGATAACGTTGCGCCAGACCTTGCAAATTGGAAAGCGTTTTTATCACGTCTTAAAAATCCGAATCAACACATCCGTATTGGTCTTGTTGGGAAATATGTTGAATTGCAAGATTCGTATAAATCTATATTAGAGGCATTTATTCATGCCGGTGCAGCTAACGAAGTTAAAGTAGAGGTTGTTTCCATTCACTCGGAACACCTCACACCAGAGAATTGTGCAAAAAAACTTGAGAACCTTCATGGGTTACTTGTTGCGCCAGGCTTTGGGTCTCGAGGCATAGAAGGAAAAATTAGCGCCATAAAATATGTTCGTGAAAACAACATTCCATTTTTTGGGATTTGCTTGGGCATGCAAATGGCTGTGATTGAGTTTTCTCGTAATGTTCTTGGTATCATAGATGCTAATTCAACGGAAATGGAAGAACAGACGCCAAATCCAGTTATTAGTTTAATGGACGAGCAAAAAGAGGTTGAAAATAAAGGGGGAACGATGCGTCTTGGTGCATGGGATTGTGCGCTATCACCCGATAGTCGTGCACATAAAATTTACCAAAAGAATGCCATTAGTGAACGTCACCGTCATCGCTACGAACTCAATAATGCTTACCTAGAACAATTGAATTCTCATGGGTTAAAAGCAACAGGTGTAAACCCCGATACGGGACTTGCCGAAATTGTGGAAATTGATTCGCATCCTTGGTTTATGGGCGTGCAATATCATCCCGAATATAAAAGTACTGTTTTGACGCCGCACCCACTTTTTTCAGCCTTTGTGCAGGCGTGTAGTCAATATGCAAAAACAAATAATTAACGAATGGAACAACGTCGTATAGACCCTTTACAAATCATTGGCATGGTACTCGTCTTTGTCATTTTCACTTGGATGATGTACAATCAATCTGTTGAGGATTTGGCATTAGCTAACACCCAAGAAGAACAAACTTCAGAAGCAGTTACGGAATCCCAAAACCAAACATCAGAGCAAGCAATAGTTACTCCTGCAGAATTGCCTGCTACAAATGCGATTGCCGAAGAAACCATAACACTTCAAAATGATGTGCTTTCTATTGGAATTTCTTCCAAAGGCGGTAGTATGGAGCAAGTGCTACTAAACGGAGAAACGAATTATCAAGGTGCACCTTTATATCTGATTAATAAAGAAAATAACTCGCTTAACTTTGCTTTCACAACCGCTGCGGGACAGTTATTGCAAACCAAGTTTCTGATGTTTTCTCCAACCGTTACCAAAAACGATAACGGACAAGAATTACGTCTCCGTGCATCCATTGAGGAAAGTGGATATATTGAATTTGTATACACGCTTCCTACAAATGGATTTCGGTTTGGTTTTGAGGTAGTTGCTGAAGGTATCGAAAACGCTTTAGACACGGCAATTCCTGCTAACTTCTCGTGGAATATGGACGGTTTTCGTCATGCTAAAAGTGCCCAATATGAAAACCGATATACGCAATTAGCATACCGCCACGAAAACGATAAATACAGTACGCTTTCTGCGTCGGGCGACGATGATGAAAACGAAAAAGCTGTGGAGTGGGTTTCCTACCGTCAACACTTTTTTAGCAGTATTCTGATTCCAGAACAACCTTTTGAGCAAGTAGTACTTAGTGCAACCGATATGACTGACGAAGAGGTAGAAGCTTCTGCTTACCTCAAAGGTTTTTCTACAGAAACATCACTTCCTTATGACCGCAATCGTTTTCAAGCCAATTTTGATTGGTATATGGGACCAACAGATTACGCCATTCTTAAAAATTACGATGAGAATTTGTTTGAAAGTATTTCGTTTGGTTGGGGACTTATTGGTTGGATAAACCGATCGGTATTTTATCCGCTCTTTGGTTTTCTAACGGGAATCGTGCCACATGGAATTGCTATTATTTTACTTACGGTAATTGTGCGTTTGGTGTTGTCGCCTGTGTTGTATAAGTCCTATGTTTCACAAGCAAAAATGCGTGTGCTTAGACCAGAAATTACAGCAATAAACGAAAAGTATAAGAAGGATGCTACTAAGCGTCAACAGGAAACGATGAAACTATACACCAAAGCTGGTGCAAGTCCGCTTTCCGGGTGTATTCCTGCATTGATACAAATGCCTGTGTTCTTTGCACTGTTTTATTTTTTCCCTATTGCATCTGAGCTGAGAGGTAAATCATTTTTATGGGCAGATGACTTATCGTCTTATGACGTAATTGCCGAATTACCGTTTACGATTCCATTCTATGGCGACCATATCAGTTTATTCCCATTATTGGCCTCAGTTGCGATATTTTTCTACACAAGAATGACCACAGGTCAACAAATGCAACCTGCACAACCGGGTATGCCTAATATGAAATTCATCATGTATTTGATGCCTGTGATGATGTTGTTTTTCTTTAATAATTACGCAAGTGGATTTAGTTTGTATTATGTTGTTTCTAACCTGTTGATGATTGCTATTATGGTAGTAGTTAAAAACGTGATTATTGATCAAGATAAAATCCATGCGCAGATTGAGGAGAACAAAAAGAAGCCAAAAAAGCAAAACCGCTTTCAGCGAAAAATGGCTGAAATGATGGAAGAAGCTGATCGTCAGAAAAAGCTTCGCAAATAATCCATTCTCAAACACTTCATCACTAGTTTGGTAGAGCGGTATCAACCTGCTTAACTTTGCGCTATGCAAGGAAAACGTGTTATTGTCGGACTTTCTGGAGGCGTAGACTCTAGCGTTGCAGCTTATTTGTTGTTGCAACAGGGCTATGAGGTTATAGGCTTGTTTATGAAAAACTGGCATGATGATTCCGTAACCCTTTCCGATGAGTGTCCATGGTTAGAAGATAGTAACGACGCAATGCTTGTAGCGGACACACTTGGAATTCCGTTTCAAACTGTTGATTTAAGTGAGCAATACAAAACACGAATTGTGGATTATATGTTTGCAGAATACCAACGCGGTCGCACACCAAATCCTGATGTTTTATGTAATCGTGAAATTAAATTCGATGTTTTTTTGGATATCGCTCTATCGTTGGGTGCAGATTTTGTTGCTACTGGACACTATTGTCAAAAAGGGGAAATCAAAACCTTAACGCATACCACCCACCAACTTATTGCTGGCGCTGATGCCAATAAAGATCAGTCGTATTTTTTATGCCAACTTAATCAAGCGCAATTGGCCAAAACCTTATTTCCCATAGGCGGTTTACAAAAAAGCGAAGTACGTAAAATTGCAGCTGCACAAGGTTTGATTACCGCCGAAAAACGCGATTCTCAAGGACTTTGCTTTATTGGAAAGGTGAGTCTTCCCGATTTTTTACAACAAAAACTTGCCGTAAATAAAGGCGATATTGTTCTAGTACCCAACTCACACCCAATGTTCAGCGAACCACTTGAAAACACTCCCAAAGGATTAGCAAAAAAATTCGCTTACATCTCAACTGATGGTAAGATAGTTGGAAGGCATAACGGAGCTCATTTTTTTACAGTTGGACAACGCAAAGGTTTGGCTGTTGGAGGTACTGCAGAACCATTATTTGTATTGGCTACTGACGTTAAAACAAATACCATATATGTAGGCGAAGGAAAAAACCACCCCGGTTTATACCGCAGTGCGCTATGGATTGCTCAAGATGATGTTCATTGGATACGCCCCGACTTAGCTACTGATCAGCCCATGGAAGTACAAGCGCGAATTCGTTATCGTCAGCCTTTGGTTAAGGCTACGCTGCATCCATCCTCTGATGGTGCGTTCTTGGTTTTTAATGCACCTCAATCAGCGATTGCCGCAGGGCAATTTGCAGCGTGGTACATAGATAATGAATGCATTGGCTCTGGAGTAATTGGTTAGTTTATTCCTTACGTTATATTTGATTTATTTCAAGTTCTGTTCATTATGCTAACTTCAAGTATTGCTGTATCTTCGTAGCATGTTATATTTTATAAGCGGAGCTGAGCTTGTTTTTGTATTTATGATAGTGCTATTGGTTTTTGGTGCTAATCGTGTTCCTGAAATTGCGCGTACTCTTGCCAAAGGAATCCAGCATGTAAAAAACGCAAGTAGAGATTTTCGAGAAGAACTAGAAAAGTCCGCAGAGGCGCAAGGGTTAGACACCAAAGAAATCCAAAAGGAAGTGGATGACCTTAAAAAAGAAATTAATGAAATTACAGGCACGGTTAAGCGCCGTCGCTAAATTTTTCGAATAAGCGTTAATCCATCTCTTACGGGCAACAAGACGGTTTCTACACGTGTGTCTTCCACCATTTTCTTGTTAAATAGTTGTAGTGCTTGTGTGGCTTCGTCTGTGGCATTTGTAACTACTTTCCCAGACCACAGTACATTATCTGCAATAATCAAACCGCCGGCTTGTATACGCTCTATTATCAAGTCAAAATAAAGTGGATATTGTTCTTTATCTGCATCTATAAAAACCAAATCAAAGTTTCCATTCAATGTGAGGATAATTTCAGCTGCATTTCCCAAATGTTGAAAAATTTGTTTTCCATATCCAGAAGCATCAAAATAACGACGTTGCATTTCCATTAATTCTTCGTCAACGTCAATGGTGTCTATGCGTCCGTTTGCATGTAATCCTTCAGCCATACAAAGCGCCGAATAGCCTGTGAACGTGCCAATTTCTAAAATGTGTTTAGGCGTAATTAGTTTGGAAATAAGAGATAACAATCGCCCTTGGTAAGCCCCGCTCAGCATTCTTGGTTGTAAAACTTTAAGGTGTGTTTCTCGTCCCAATTCTTGCAATAACTCCGGCTCTTGCTCTGAGTGTTGCTGCACGTATGCTTCTAAGTTTTCAGCTAAAAAATTCATATATTTTTGGGTCTTGCATAAGGGTATCGCTCAATGAGTTCTGTTTTAGCATAACCATCCAAACCATTGATTGTTACCGTATCGGCGTTTTGAAGTTTTAGCCAACCGTCTTCTTCCTGAATAGTTTCATCTGCAACATATACATGCTCAATTTGACTTACAAGCAATAGCGTGTCATTCTCTTTAATTTCGTATTCGTTTAAAAACCTACATCCTAATCTTATTTTTGCTCCTTTGACATAAGGGGCATAAAAATCTTCTAAATATTCTTCTTCCAGTTGTGTTTGTGAAAACTCCGAAATCTCGGTAGGATATTTTGCTGAAGTATGATGCGCGTCTTCAATAATAGCGCTATGAATATGATTAGCAGTAAAGTAGCCCGTTTCTTTAATATTTCGATAGGTGTCGCGCGGAACTGTAGTTGGACGTAAAACAAAGCCAATAAGCGGCGGATTACTTCCTAAGTGTGTGATGCTGCTAAAGACCGCCACGTTGGGTGCGCCGTTTATGGATTTTGTCCCTAATAAATTTGCTGATTTGAATCCTGTACAACTGTTGATTAGGTTAAGGCGGAAAATTTTATCCATTTGGTCAATATCCGCACGCGTATAATGTATCATTAGCTTTTTTACAAATTTACGGAATAAATGAATTCATTACTTTTGCACTCTTGGGTCATTAACTCAGTTGGTTCAGAGTGTCGCCTTGACAGGGCGGAAGTCATTGGTTCGAATCCAATATGACCCACTTTTTCTAAATAATCGGTAACAGGTTTTCCAGCCTTACACTTCTTGATCCTTTAACCAAAATTTCATCGGCATTAATGGGGTTGGTTTTTAGGTGCATTGCAAGGTCTTCGGTTGTTTCAAACCAGTTTGCGTCAACAAAAGGTTTATAGGGATCGCCAACCCAGTAGCAATAGTCAATACCCACGGTTTCTACAAGATTTACAAGTACCTGATGTTCTTTTGCTTCATGTGTCCCAAGTTCTCCCATAGTTCCTAAAATAACAGCTTTTTTTCCTGTTCTTTTACTAAAGGAAATCACGGCGGCATGCATACTTGTTGGGTTCGCGTTGTAGGCGTCAAGCACTATGCTTTTATTGTTTTTTTGGACCAGTTGTGAACGATGATTCACAGGAGTATAATCCGAAATAGCAGCTGCACTTTGTTCTACGGAAACCCCAAAAGTACTTCCCACACAAACAGCTGCAGCAATGTTAGTTCTATTGTAACTACCAGCTAATTGAGTATTTATTTTAATATTATTAAATGATAATTCGAGTGTTGGGTGGTTTTTATGTATTATAAAATCAGATGGAGTATAAGCGATACTTAAATTCTTCCCAAGCGAATTTACTAGCTTAGAATTTTCTTGATTTACAAAAACAACCCCATCGTTTTTTTCCAAAAACCTATAAAGTTCTGTTTTTCCTTGCAGTACTCCTTCCTCAGAACCAAATCCTTCGAGATGGGCTTTTCCTATGTTTGTAATTAGCCCATGCGTAGGTTGTGTAATGCGGCACAAAAAATCAATTTCTTTCAAATGATTAGCGCCCATTTCAATAATCGCATGGGTGTGCGCTTGCGTTAATTGAAGCAGGGTTAGTGGAACGCCAATATGGTTGTTCAGATTTCCTTCTGTTGCCAATACGCAATGCGATGTGCTAAGCACGGCAGTAAGAAGCTCTTTGGTAGTGGTTTTTCCGTTACTTCCAGTAAGTGCAATGACGGGAATATCAAATTGATTTCTATGATGATTTGCGAGTGACTGGAGTGTTTGTAATACGTCATCAACCAAAAAACATTTTGGATTTGCTGCTATTTCGGTGTTGTCTACGATAGCTGCTTTGGCTCCTTTTTTGATGGCACTTAAAGCATATGAGTTTCCATCAAAGTTTTCCCCTTTGAGTGCAAAAAAGAGTTTGTTATCAAGGGATTTTCGGCTATCGGTTTCTACACCCGATGACGTTAAGAAAAGCGCGTAAACGTCTTGAAACGAGACCATTGTTAGTCGCGCGGACGTTTTTTTACTTTGTTTTCACCGAGGTAAGACATGGCACATCTAAAGCCAATAAAATCAGCAGCCATAAACTCTGGTAAATAGCGTCTTTGTGCTGGGTCTAACCAATACGAACGATCTTTCCAAGAACCACCTTTCACGACACGTGTTTGATCTGAAATCAGTGATTTAACATCTCCTTTATTTGCAACAACACTGCCTTTTTTGTCTACAGCAAACTTATACATGTTTTTATCTGTAGGATTAGATTGATTGTCACCATCCATAAAATCACTGTTGTAAGCTTTATCAAAGTTTGGTCTCAATTGCGCATCTGTCGCATCAATTTCTGTAAACTTAATTTCCCCCGGAAGTGCTTTTATGTATAGTTTGTTATTTGGCATAGTGTCTAATTCCACCTCGTCTATAATAACTGTTTTACCATCTGGACCAATTGCTGGTTTTGCATAGAGGTTTCCTCTGTAGTAACTCATATCTGAAATGTCATTATTCACAATTGGGCGATATACATCCGCAACCCATTCAGCAACATTTCCTGCCATACCATATAGTCCAAAGTCATTTGGAGGGAATGCACGTACGGGTGCTGTAATGTCCGCATTATCTGAAGACCAGCCCGAAATTCCGCTATAATCTCCTTTTCCTTGCTTGAAATTTGCCAATTGGTCTCCTTCACTTTTACGCTCATTCGATCGTGTTGAAGCACCAGACCAAGGATATTTTTTCTTTCCGCGATAGCTATTGTATTCGCGTAGTTCGGATAAACCCAAAGCTGCATATTCCCATTCCGCCTCTGTTGGAAGCCTATATTCAGGGAGTAACAACCCATCTTTTCGTTTAACAAAATTTAATGCAGAAGAATCGACCTCTCTACTTCTAGGTTGCGCATTTTGTCCTGCCTTGTCTTCAAATGCTCCGCCATATACTTTACCTGGAGCTTGCAAATATGTTTGGGTATTAAATTCACTGCCTGGTGAGATACTGTCAATTTGTAGACTAACGCCTCTTTCAATATATCCTTCACGTTCCAAAAGGCGTTCGTTTACACGCTCAGTTCGCCACTTGGCATAGTTTGTAGCTTGCTGCCATGTAACGCCAACAACTGGATAATCTCTAAATGCAGGATGACGCAAATAGTTGTTTACCATATCTTCATTAAAACCTAAAGGACTTCGCCAAACCATAGTGTCTGGAATAGCAGCTAAATATACATTTCGGAAGTTTCCACCAGCTTTTTTGTAGACACGCTCTAACCAATCTAAATATTCAATATACATAAGATTCGTAACCTCGGTCTCGTCCATAAAAAACGACCTAACTTGTACACGAACAGGAGCGTTATTCCAATCGCGCATAACGTCATCTTGTACCCTTCCTTTAACAAAAGTCCCACCGGGAATAAATAGTAATCCAGGACCAGCTTCTTGTCCTTTATAGTTTGTTTTGTATTGAAAGCCACCTCTGACAGAATTTATTTCAAGACCTGTACCTTGAGATACATTTGAACTACGCTTATTAAATATACAACCTGATAAGATAGCCGCAATAAATAACGAAATCAATAAATTTAAATGTTTTTTCATTTGTAATTTTCGAATCATAACAAAGGTGCAATATACGAATAAATCATGCGTATTGTTATTTACTTAACGCACGTAGTTTAAAAATAGTATATCAAACCCTAAATACGAATAACAACTTAACATCGTTATATTTGTATATGCCAATGAAGCACCTCAAATTTTTTGTGTCGATTTTCAGCCTATTTTGTGTGGCTATGACTGCGCAAACAGTTGTTACGCATCCTTTTCTTGACGATTCGAATACTTCTTGGCATCGTTTTTCAGTTGAAGAAACAGGTGTTCAGAAATTGGATAAAAACTTTTTGAGGCAATTGGGTATTCCCGTAGATACGGTAGACCCAAAAACGCTCCGTGTTTTTGGACGGGGTGGTCAAATGCTGCCATTAAAAATTGCCAACGAAGTAGAAACGCTTTACGAAAATGCACTTTGGGTTGAAGGCGAAGAAGACGGTTCTTTTGATGAAGCAGATTATATTTTGTTTATGGGCTTTGCAAACGATACTTGGAATGCTGAAAGTCAAACATTTAAAAACTTGTATCACAATGAAGCCGTGTACTATATTTCACATGGAACTTCTCCCGGGAAACGAGTTTTAAGAGTAGAAGGTAATGCGCTTGTTTCTGAAAATGCGGTACAGTCTGGAATTTATCAAACGGTAATTGAAGAAGATAATTACAATATTGGTTCACTTGGTCGCCGTTGGTTTGGTGAACGTTTTAGTGATCAACAAAAAGAAACCTACACCTTGTCCACCCCAAATGTGATGCCAGAAACAATGATTGACATTGTGGCACGTGTGGCTGTTGCGGCAACTTCGAATACTTCTTTTACGTTTGCTTCAGGTTCAAAAACCAAAAACCAAGTTGTATCACCTACCAGCAGTACTACTGTAGGTAACGAGCCTGTCGTACGATTTAATAATATTTCAGGCATGATTCATTTAGAGCTTGAAGCTACTAATGAAGTTGCTGCTGAATTATCTTATGACGCAAATGGAGATTTTAGTTCCAATGGGTATTTGGATTTTATTTTAGCTCAATACAATAGAAAACTTTTAGGCTCAGGGACAAGTTTCTTGTTTTCTCTTGATCCTTCAACAGATATGCAGGAATTGGTTATTACTGATGCAACTCCAGAAACTGCGTTATGGGAATTAAATAGCGACGTTGTGCATACGCCACCCGTAGACGCACCAACTTTTGGTGTAGATGTTTTGGTTGATAATGATGCGAAATTTATGTTGAGTTCAGCTTATAAAACACCAATATATGCACGAAGTTCGCGGACATTTTCCCCAAAATCATTTTTAGCAGAAATTTTAGATTTACCCCCAACCACCTATTTGCTTATTACTGCTGAGGCATATAGAGCGGAAGCGCAGCGATTAGTCACGCACAGAATAGAAAATCGGGGATTGCAAGCTCATTTAGTTACTCTTGAAGAAATTTACGAAGCCTTTTCTACAGGGCAGCAGGACATTGCTGCCATTCGGAATTTTGTACGCTACCTTTATGCTGCGCAAGGAAAACAACTCAAATACTTGTGTTTGTTTGGGGACACAAGCTTTGATTATCAAAAACGCTCCCGTGGAAACGACATGATCGTACCTACCTTTCACGCGCTAAATAGTTTTTCGCTAACAAACTCTTATATGTCGGACGATTTTTTTACGATGATGGACAGCGGGGAGGGACTTTTAAATTCAATGGATGTAATGGATTTGGCAGTTGGGCGCATGGTTTTTTCAAACCAAACCCAAGCTGCAGTTGTTGTGGATAAAGTAATCGCATATGAAGCCCCAGAAAACAAAGGAAGTTGGAACAATAGCTTCACATTAATGTCCGATGATGTTGATAAAGATTGGGAATATGTCATTCAAGAAAAATTAGATTTATTAGGGGATGAGTTACAACGAAACAAGCCTTTTCTAAACATTACAAAACTACACTCCGATGCGTTTGCACAAGTGGCGTCTGCGGGGGGTGACAGGTACCCCAGCGTAGAAGTGGCTTTGGAAAATAGATTGTCGCAAGGAACCTTGGTTGTGAACTATTTTGGTCATGGAGGTGAAAATGGACTTGCAAATGAATTTTTGGTAGATAACGATATGGCAGCTACGGTTTTTCACCCAGGGAAATATCCACTTTTTATCACATCTACTTGTGAATTTTCGCGTTTCGACAATCACGATAGACAAACCGCAGGTGAACTAATTTATCAAAACCCAACTGGTGGAGCAGTAAGCCTTATTTCCACTACCCGTCAAATTTATGTTACGAATGGTATTAGCTATAATAATATTCTTTCAAAGCATCTATTTTCTTTTGGCAGCGAAGAGTACACTAGCGTAGCTGAAGCATTGCGTAAAGCTAAAGGCGAGTTTTCCGATAGCAATCAAAAGCGTATCATATTTTATATTGGCGATCCAGCTTTAAAACTTCATATCCCAAAGCGAGAAATTCAAATCACGCATATAAATGGCATTGATATAGATGCCGCAACAGATGAGCAACTTCAGTTAAAAGCACTTAAAAATATTACACTTGATGGTGTTGTTGTTGACGCTTCTGGTACGCCACTAAATTCGTTTAATGGAACGGTAACCTTGCAGATTTTTGACAAAGAAGTACAGCGCACTACACTAGGAAACGATGGGCATGAAAAAATGGTTTTCACCACTTTGGGGAAGCAAATTTTTCAGGGTTTATCTACTGTCAAAGACGGAAAATTTAAATCCACTTTTGTGGTGCCAAAAGACATTGATTTAGCAAAAGATATTGATTTAGCACTTGGCAACGCACGTGTGACCATGATTGCTTTTAATGAGGATAAAAGTGAATCTTTAGGTGGACATACTGATAAATTGACCATTGGCGGATTAAATACTTCAGCACCTCAAGACAATAATGGTCCTGATATTGACGTGTATTTAAACGATAGGAATTTTGTTGATGGAGATCGTGTTTTTGATAGCCCTATGCTTATTATTGACTTGGCTGATGAAAACGGTATCAACACCACAGGTGGAATTGGACACGATATAACAGCTGTTTTGGATGATAATCAAACTAACCCGCTTGTACTTAACGCATTTTATTCAACGACACTCGATAATTTCACCAAAGGAACGCTTTCATATCCACTAAATAACTTAGCTACAGGAGTGCATTCACTTGTAGTCAGAGCATGGGACACACATAACAACCCAAGCACCAAAACAATTACGTTTTGGGTGATGGATAACAGCGACCTCAAGATTGAACGTGTGTACAACTCGCCTAATCCTGTTACAAATCAAACAACATTTTTTGTACAACACAACCGCCCACGTGAGCTTTTAGAGGCGAATTTGTATATATTTACAATGGATGGAAAACGTGTTTATGACAGCAGTCAAAATGTGTCTTCATCTGGCTATATATTAGATGATTTACGTTGGAATGCAACATCGTATAGTGGACAAAAGTTAAATAAAGGAACTTACTTGTACACGATTGAGCTTATTTCTTCGTTATCACAATCAGCAGACACGTATTCTGCAAAACTTATTATAAATTAGTATGAAACAATTTACAGCTTTTCTCCTTCTCGTTGGACTTTTTCAGTTCTCTAATGCCCAAAACCGTGTTGTTACCACAGGAGTTCCATTTTTAAATATTGCTCCCGACGCACGCTCAGCAGCTTTAGGTGACCAAGGGGTTGCCACTTCTGCCGATGCCTTTTCTAATCATTGGAACCCAGCTAAGTTTGCTTTTGCTCCTAATGAAACAGGTGCAGCAATTAGTTATACTCCTTATTTAAGTAAATTAGTAAACGATATTTTCCTTGCGGATTTGACGTATTACCGCGCTATTGATGACCGTTCCGCTTGGGCTGTTGGGTTGCGCTATTTTAGTTTAGGAGAAATAGAAATTGGAAAGATTCCTCAAGATTTCTTGGTGCCTTTAATAGAGCGACCAAATGAATTTGTCATAGATGCCTCTTATGCGTTAAAGCTTAGCGAAAACTTTTCTATGGCGATTCAAGGATCTTTTTTAAACTCTGATTTAAAACTTCAATCTGGTGACAATGAAAGCACAGCCGCGAGTACAGTAGCTGTTGGTATTTCAGGTTTTTATGAGTCTTATGAAGTGCCTTATTCAAACTTTTCGGGTATTTGGCGTGCTGGATTTAATATTTCCAATATTGGGCCAAAGCTTAAATATGAAGATGAAGGTGAGTCAGACTTTTTGCCAACCAATTTAAAGTTTGGTGGTGGTTTTGATTTTATTTTTGATTCATACAACAAGCTTAATGTAAGTCTGGAGTTTAACAAGCTTTTGGTGCCTTCGCCAAGCGAGCCTATTACAGATGCTGATGGAGAAATAACAGGTTATCAACAACCTAATGATGTGGGTGTTCTTTCAGGAATTTTTAAATCTTTCGGAGATGCTCCTGATGGTTTCAGCGAAGAGTTAAAAGAATTTACCTGGGCGCTTGGTGCGGAGTTCATGTATGATGAATCTTTTGCTTTACGTGCTGGCTATTTTAACGAAAACGAACTAAAGGGTGCCCGAAAATTCATCACTCTCGGAGCTGGCTTTAAATACAACATTATTGATATTGATCTGTCTTATCTGATATCTGCAACCCGAGTTGTAAACCCTCTTGAAAATACCCTTCGTTTTTCACTTACATTCAACTTTGGCGAAGAACGATACTAAGGTTTCTTGTTTTGTTTTTTTCCATGAATTAGTTGCCCTATCTTTGCGGAACTTATAACAGTCAAATTCTATGGAAAAAGTTACGCGCGAGACCTATATTAATTGGTACGAAAACATGATGTTTTGGCGCAAGTTTGAAGACAAACTTGCATCGGTTTATATCCAACAAAAAGTTCGTGGATTTTTACACCTTTACAACGGTCAAGAAGCAATACTTGCTGGATCTCTTCACGCAATGGATCTAACCAAAGATCGCATGATAACAGCTTACCGCAATCACGTGCAACCCATAGGAATGGGCGTAGATCCCAAAAGAGTAATGGCAGAACTGTTTGGAAAAGCTACAGGAACCTCTAAAGGTTTAGGTGGTTCAATGCACATATTCTCAAAAGAACACCGTTTTCACGGGGGTCACGGAATTGTAGGAGGTCAAATTCCGCTTGGCGCTGGTATGGCATTTGGCGATAAATACCACGGCAGCGACGCTGTAACACTTTGCTTTATGGGTGACGGGGCAGTCCGTCAAGGGTCGTTGCACGAAACACTGAACTTAGCAATGCTTTGGAAACTTCCGGTTGTATTTATTGTAGAAAACAACGGATATGCTATGGGAACTTCGGTTGAGCGTACGGCTAACCACACTGATATTTGGAAACTTGGACTAGGCTATGAAATGCCTTGTGGTCCAGTTGATGGTATGAATCCGGTTGCTGTAGCAGAAGGAATAGATGAAGCCATTCAACGCGCACGCCGCGGCGATGGTCCTACATTCTTAGAAGCGAAAACGTATCGTTATCGCGGTCACTCTATGTCCGATGCACAACATTATCGAACAAAAGATGAGGTGGAAGAATACCGCAAAATAGACCCAATTACACAGGTTAAAGATATTGTTTTGAAAGAAGCATACGCTTCTGAAGACGAGCTAGCAGCAATTGATGCTCGTGTAAAAGCCCGCGTTAAGGAATGCGAAGAATTTGCAGAATCGTCTCCATTCCCAAAAAAGAGTTTGATGTACGACGCTGTCTACGAACAAGAAGATTACCCATTTATTTCTCACAAATTATAATATGGCAACAATCATTAACATGCCGCGCCTTAGCGACACGATGGAAGAAGGAACTGTGGCAACATGGCTCAAAAATGTTGGAGATAAAGTAACTGAAGGCGATATTTTAGCTGAAATTGAAACCGACAAAGCCACCATGGAATTTGAGTCCTTTTATGATGGAACACTTTTGCATATTGGAGTTCAAGCTGGTGAAACAGCTCCCGTGGATGTGTTGTTAGCCATTATTGGAGATGAAGGTGAAGATATTGCAGCACTGCTAAGTGGCGAAACGGAATCAACTGAAGCTACCGCTGAAGTTGCTGCTCAGTCAACGGAAAAAGTAGAATCAGCTGAAGCTGCTCCTTCGGCCATTCCAGAAGGTGTTGAAATTATCAACATGCCACGGCTTAGCGATACTATGGAAGAGGGAACAGTTGCCTCTTGGCTAAAACAAGTAGGAGACCCAATAGAAGAAGGTGATATTTTGGCAGAAATAGAAACCGATAAGGCTACTATGGAATTTGAGTCGTTCTTTTCTGGTGTCTTACTCCACATAGGAACAGCGGTTGGCCAAACGGCACCTGTAGATACACTCCTTGCTATTATTGGTCCAGCGGGAACAGATGTGTCTGCTATTTTAGCTGCACCTCCAGCTTCACCAAAAGCGGCTATTTCTGAAGTAGAAGAAGCACCTGTTACTCCTACACCAAAAGTAGAGCCGGTAGCTGCACCAGTTGCAACTGTAGCTGCCTCGACGCCTAATACAGGTCGTATTATGGCATCTCCATTGGCAAAGAAAATTGCCAAAGAAAAAGGAATTGATTTACAGCTCGTTACTGGAACAGGTGAGTCAGGACGTATTGTAAAACGCGATGTAGAACAGTACACCCCTGCTGCAGTTTCAAGTGCACAACCAACGGTTTTTGTACCTGCAGGACAAGAAAAACAAGAAGAAATTCCAAACTCTCAAATGCGCAAAACCATTGCAAAGCGTTTGGGAGCTTCTAAATTTAGTGCGCCGCACTACTATTTGTCGGTAGAGTTTGATATGGACGCAGCTATTGCATTTAGAAAGCAATACAATTCAATTCCCGATACCAAGATTTCGTTTAATGATATTGTCGTAAAAGCTGTAGCGTTGTCGCTTAAAGAACACCCGCAAGTAAATTCGCAGTGGTTTGATGATAAAATGGTGTTAAACCATCATGTGCATGTTGGTGTAGCCGTAGCGGTAGAAGACGGATTGGTTGTTCCAGTGTTGCGCTTTGCCAACGAAATGAACTTACCACAAATTGGTACACAAGTAAGAGATTATGCCGGTCGAGCTAGAACTAAAAAGCTAACCCCACAAGAAATGGACGGTAGTACATTTACGGTTTCTAACTTGGGAATGTTTGGTATTACAGAGTTTACTTCTATCATCAATCAGCCTAATTCCGCTATACTTTCCGTAGGAGCAATTGTCCAAAAACCAGTTGTTAAAGAAGGCGAAATAGTGGTTGGAAACACGATGAAACTTACCCTTGCTTGCGACCACAGAACCGTAGATGGTGCAACAGGAGCACAGTTCTTACAAACGCTGAAAGAATTTATTGAAAATCCCATTCGATTGGTAGTATAACTATTTTGGGAGCGTCAAAAAACATTGTGATTACAGGGGCAAGCAGAGGAATTGGCTTGGCTATGGTACAATGGTTTTCAGACAACCAGCATCATGTTTGGGCATTGTCGCGTAATATTGCGCCTATTGAGTCCCTTAACGTCCCTAATGTTCATGCATTTTCGCTAGATATTTCCGATGATGAAGCTTTGCAGGAATGGTCATCATCTTTCGCTCCAAAATCTGTTGATGTACTCATTAATAATGCAGGAAAACTCATAAATAAACCCTTTTCAGAAACAACGCAGTCCGATTTTGAATCAGTTTATAAAGTAAATGTTTTTGGATTGGCAAGCCTTACACGAACCTTACTTTCGAAAATGAATTCCGATAGTCATGTTGTGAATATTAGCAGTATGGGCGGTTTAAATGGTACGTCAAAATTTCCAGGACTCGCAGCGTATAGCAGTAGTAAAGGAGCAGTATCCATACTTACCGAATTGCTCGCTGAGGAATTTAAAGATTCAGGTCCTTTTGTGAATGCTTTGGCACTTGGTGCTGTACAAACAGAAATGCTTTCTGAAGCTTTTCCAGGCTTGGATGTTCCCATGGATGCTAAAACCATGGCAGCTTATATTGCACAATTTGCCTTAACGGGACACCAATTCTATAATGGTAAAGTGCTTCCCGTTTCGAACACCACACCTTAATGAATCTCGATTTTTATTCTTTTTTGCCAGCGGCAGCACAAGAAAAATGTGCTTCGCTGATTGGAGATAATAACGTGCAAATTAAAGTAGTGCGCCAACGCAAAACCAAACATGGTGATTTTCGTGTTCTACGAGGTAAGCCTGTTACCATTACGCTTAATGCAATGGAAAACCCATACCGTTTTCTGCTTACTTTTTTACATGAATGGGCACATTTTAGCGTTTTTTCAAATTGTCGAAAAAGGCAAAAGCCACATGGTACAACTTGGCAAAACACATTTCAAGCGTTGACAATCCCTTTTTTATCTACTGATTTTTTCCCAGAATCGCTGTTAGAACCTTTAAAAAAGCACATGCGAAAACCAAAGGCAACCTTTGCTGCAGACCCCTCACTTATGCTTGCATTGCGTCAGTTTGACCCACCCAACAATAAAAAATGTATTTTTGAATTGGAACATGGCACATTATTTAGTGCTTCGGATGGACGTATTTTTCAAAAGGGAACAAAACGCCGAACCCGATTTTTATGCACTTGTGTCCAAACCAAAAGACACTATTTATTTCCGCCTTTTGTGGAAGTTAAAGAATTATAATGGAATCAAAATTTGATTTTTCTGAATCTAGTGAACAGCCGAACAATGCGACTTCTGACAAGCATTCGTGGGCAACTCGTTTGCGGTACGTACGCCAGCTTTTACGTATTGCTCGCGATACAGATTATGCGGCTTCTTTGGAAGCCGTTCGAGCAGATATTCCGTTTCGAGGTGCTACGGCTTGGGTATTAATTTGCTCCATTTTTATAGCATCTATCGGGTTAAACACGAATGCTACGGCTGTTGTAATTGGCGCCATGCTTATTGCGCCGCTAATGGGTCCTGTTTTGGGAATAGGCGTTTCGTTGGCAATCAATGATCTTAGTATGTTAAGGCAGGCAGTACAGAATTTTATGGTGATGGTAACCTTAAGTGTTGCAACTGCCACTTTTTACTTCTTAATTTTTCCATTGCAACAAGAGTCTTCAGAGTTGTTGGCGCGAACACAACCAGATATTAGGGACGTATTTATTGCCTTTTGTGGAGGTGCAGCACTTGCTATTGCTAGAACCAAAAAAGGGACGATTGCCTCAGTTATTTTTGGCGTTGCCATTGCTACTGCGCTTATGCCGCCGTTGTGTACCATTGGCTACGGAGTTGCAGTAGCAAACCCTAGCTATGCGTTAGGCGCACTCTATTTGTTTTTTATTAACGCTACATTTATTGCATTTGCATCTTTTTTGGTGATTAAATTATTGCGCTTTCCAATGATTCAGTATGCAGATTCAAAACAGCGCAGACGTACCGCAAGATTTGTAAGTTTTATTGCGCTTTTAGTTATGATTCCAGCAGGAATTACTTTTACGCATGCTCTCAAAGAAAATGCATTCCGAAAAGAAGTAAATGTATTTTTGGAAGATCACATTAGTACGCTTCCTTTTGGGGATTACCTGAGTAAGTCTGCAGAAATATACTATATCCGAGGAGAGCGCGCAGAACTTGTTTTAAATCCGTTGGGTTTGGTTGAAATTGACGATGAAACGGAGAAGAAATTACAAGAACATATAAAAACGTACGACGATTTGGAAAAAGCCACTTTGACAATAGTGCCAAGCGTGCGTCAGTAGTTTATTGATATACCTCTTTTACTTTTTTCATCAAATTGGAAGAATATACAAAATCGTTAATGGCTTTGTTGTCTGTTTTAAAAACAAGTTCTTTGCTGCCTTCCCAAGCTTTTACACCATCTTTCAAAAACAAAATACTGTCACCAATTTCCATAACCGAATTCATGTCGTGTGAATTTATTACTGTTGTAATGTTATTTTCTTGTGTGATTTCACGAACAAGATTATCAATTACAATTGCGGTTTTAGGGTCTAATCCCGAGTTCGGCTCATCACAAAAAAGGTATTTGGGCTTCATTACAACGGCACGTGCAATGGCAACTCGTTTCTGCATTCCACCCGATAATTCGGCTGGTAATTTATGATATGCGTCCACTAAATTTACACGCTCAATAACTTCTTCTGCAGCTTTTCGGATGGCCGCGTCGCTTTGCTTGGTAAGCATTTGCATGGGAAACATAACGTTTTCCAAAACGGTCATGGAATCAAAAAGCGCACTTCCCTGAAAAACCATTCCCATTTCACGCCGCAGTGTTCTGCGTGCATCATCGCTCATTTCGTTATACGCTTGATCGCTAAAAAGCATCGATCCGCCATCGGTTTGGTGTAATCCCAACAAACACTTTAGTAAAACTGTTTTTCCAGAACCGCTTTGCCCAATAATCAGGTTGGTTTTACCAGGCTCAAAAGTCATACTGATGCCTTTTAACACCTCTTTTCCTGCAAAGGATTTTGTTATGTCGCGTAGTTCAATCATTAAGTTAGGAGGAGTTGCGTTACAATATAGTTTAGTACAATAATCACAACAGAAGTCCATACAAAAGCTACCGTTGCCGCTTTGCCAACTTCCAACGCGCCACCCTTCATGAAATATCCGTGATATGATGGAATCGTGGCCAAAACCATCGCAAAAATGAGTGTTTTAATGAATGCGTAAATCACATGAAAAGGCCTGAAATCCAATTGAATTCCTTCTATAAAATCGGCACTGCTCGAAAAACCACCATAAAGCGTGGCAGCATAGCCCCCCAAGATGCCCAAAAACATGGAAATATTTATCACAAAAGGAAGCAACAACATGGCAACGATTTTAGGGAAAACCAAATAATTTACAGAGTTAATCCCCATCACTTCAAGTGCATCAATCTGTTCCGTTACACGCATGGTTCCAATGCTCGAGGTGATGTATGAGCCCACTTTTCCGGCCAAAATAATACACATAAATGTTGGTGCAAACTCGAGAATAACAGACTGTCTTGTGGCAAAGCCAACAAGATTCTTGGGTATAAGCGGGCTTTCAATATTAAGAGCCGTTTGAATGGAAACTACACCACCAACAAAAAAAGACAGAAAGCCTACAATCCCTATGGATCCAATAATGAGGTCCTGAATGTCTTGAAATATGAGTTTTCGCATTACCTTTCCCTTAGTTGGTTTAATGAAAACCATTCTAAGCATAAGTAAATAAGCGCCAACGTGATGTAGAAGTTTCATGCGAACGAATGTAAAAAAATAATGTTACTATAATATAAGAACTAACATAAAAAAATACATTTGTAAAAATTCCAAATTATGACCACAAAATATGTTGTCCTGTTTACTTTATTGGCTTTAATGGGCTGTAACACGCCAATTCAACCTTCAAAACCTAAACTTGTTGTGGGTATTGTAGTGGATCAAATGCGAATAGACTACCTCACACGATTTGAAAACCACTATGGGAATGAGGGATTTAAACGATTTTACAATCAGGGATTTGTAGCCAAAAACCATCACTTTGACTATGCACAGACTAAAACGGGCCCTGGTCACGCAAGTATTTCATCTGGTACACCTCCCGCAATTCATGGAATTATTGCTAACGATTGGTTTGACAAAACAACAGGCGAAGCGCAATATTGTGTAGGTGATGTATCGTATCAAAGTGTCGGAACAACAACCAGCGAGGGCAAAAAAGCACCAACCCAGCTTTTGGTGTCTACGTTTTCAGATGAAAACAGGTTGGCAACACAATCTCGTGGAAAGGCCATAGGTATTTCGATCAAAGACAGAGGTGCTATTCTTTCTATTGGACATGCGGCAAATGGTGCTTATTGGTTTTCTGGGAAAGATGAGGGTAAATTTGTCAGCAGCACTTTTTATATGGATGCGCTTCCGCAATGGGCAGAAGATTTTAATACGAGTAGAAAAATCGACAACTATTTAACCACTTGGGATACCTATTATCCCATAGAATCATATATCGAAACAGGTCCAGATAATACCCCATACGAGCGCATAGCACCAGGGAAAAAAACACCGACATTTCCCTATGATTTGGCGGCAGTTGCTGCAAAAGCAGGATACGATGTACTTAAAACCACACCATTTGGCAATAGTTTAACCACAGATTTTGCCTTAGCGGCCTTACAAGGCGAAGCTCTTGGAACAGATGATGATGCAGATGTTTTGATGGTTAGTTACTCTTCTACCGACTATGTTGGGCATGCTTTTGGCGTAAATTCGAAAGAGGTGCAAGACACCTATGTCCGGTTAGATTTGGACTTGGCACGTTTGTTTGCAGCGCTTGATAAGCAAGTTGGTAAAGGGAATTACACCGCTTTTTTAACTTCAGATCACGGTGTGGCACACGTTCCACTTTATTTGATGGATCATAATATTCCTGCAGGCTACTTTATGAAAAAGGATTTTGTAGCGAAATTGAAAAAACACACTGCAGACTATTTTGGCTCGGAAAAGTTGATTCGAAATATATCGAACAATGAAGTTTATTTGAACTATGCGGAAATAGCAGCCAAGCGCTTAGATATAACTCAAATCAAATCAGTTATAGCTTCGTTTGCAACATCTTGTGAGGGCATCGCTGTAGCTTATGATACAAGCGAGCTAATGAAAATGAATAAAAGCAATGCAATTATCGAACGTTTGCAGCGTGGTTTTCATCCAAAACGCTCGGGTGATGTTGTGTTTGTTTTAGAACCAGGATTTATGGATAATGGGAAATATGGTAAAAAAGGGACTACCCACGGCTCAGCATATATTTATGACACACACGTTCCACTTATGTTATTTGGGGAAGGCGTAAAAAAAGGACAAACTTTTGAGCGCACAAATATCACAGATATTGCACCTACAATTTGTGCTATTTTGGGCGTTAGCAACCCCACGGGAACAATTGGAAATCCAATTAAAGAAGCCTTAAAATAAGCTTAAAACTTGTAGGAAAACGCATTGATGTTCATGCCTGCACCTACGCTGGCAAATAGCGCAACATCTCCTTCTTGAACCGTATGATTTTCCATTTGGTTGTGTTTTACCAAATCTAAAAGTGTGGGCACAGTAGCCACAGAACTATTTCCTAATTTGTGAATACTTATTGGTAATATGTTTTCAGGTTGTGGGTGTCGATAAAGTCTATAAAACCGCTTTACAATGGCCTCGTCCATTTTTTCATTGGCTTGATGTAAGAACACTTTGGACAATCCGTCAATTTCTTCACCGCTTTTATCCAAACATTCTTTTAAGGCTTGTGGCACATGGCTTATAGCAAATTCATATACTTTACGACCGTGCATTTTAATGTATTTATCGGTTGGTTCAGCATCTGCTTCATATGATTTTGCAGAATAAATATAAAAAGCTTCTCCGTTGCTGAAGGATTGCGTGCAATGACTTAAAATCCCACCTTCTCTGTCTGTTTCTTCAATTATAGTTGCACCTGCACCATCAGCAAAAATCATGGAATCCCTGTCGCTTGTATCAACAATTCTTGACAGTGTATCTGCACCAATAACCAGACATTTTTTTGCCATTCCAGCTTTGATAAATGCTTGTGCTTGAATCACACCTTCCACCCAACCTGGACAACCAAAAATAACATCATACGCTACGCAATTGGGGTTTTTAATCTGTAATTGATGTTTTACACGCGTGGCTAGCGAGGGCAACATTTCGGTTTGAATGCACCCATGTTGAATATCACCAAAATTATGCGCCACAATGATGTAATCCAGCGTTTCGGGATCTAATGCAGCATCTTCAATTGCTCTTTCGGCAGCCAAAAAAGCAAGGTCTGAGGCCGATTGATCCGGTTTTGCATATCGACGTTCTTCAATACCTGTAATAGCTTTAAACTTTTCAATAATGTCACCATTTTCATTTTTGAATGGACTGCCGTCAGTATCCAAGAATGAATGGTTAATGAAGTCTGCATTTCGTTCGATGTGAGTAGGAATGTAGCTCCCGACGCCAGTGATGTGAATTCCCATTGGGTTTTGTTAGGTTGATAAATAGTTTTAAACTATCGCTCAAATATAAAAATAATTTTTAGCTGTTCCCTTATTGGTTATTCGTCTGCGCTACTTGTGTATTGGAATACGACTCAATGGGTGCACACGTACAGACCAAATTTCGATCACCATAAGCCTCGTCAACGCGCTGGACGCTAGCCCAAAACTTGTTTTCACGCACATATTGTAATGGATATGCGGCTTCATCTCTAGTATACGGGAGTTCCCATTCGTGTGCTGTAAGTTGAGCTAAGGTATGCGGAGCATTACGGAGCATATTGTTTTCCTGCTTTGCATCACTTGCTTCAATTTCATAGCGAATGGAAATAAGTGCCTCACAAAAACGATCTAGCTCTTCTTTGTTTTCACTTTCTGTCGGCTCAATCATCATCGTTCCTGCTACGGGAAACGAAACAGTGGGCGCATGAAATCCGTAGTCAATAAGACGTTTAGCAATATCCATTGCTTCAATACCTTTTTCTTTAAAGGCACGACAATCAATGATAAATTCATGTGCTGCTCTGTTGTTATCTCCACTGTATAAAACAGGGTAGTGCTTCGCAATACGTTCTTTGATGTAGTTTGCGTTTAGAATGGCAATTTCGGTTGATTTTGTGAGTCCATCTGCTCCAAGTAATCGGATGTAAGCATACGAAATTAAACACGCTAACGCAGAACCAAAAGGGGCTGCAGAAAGTGCTGAAATACCTTGATTGCCACTCGTCGGAACAATAGCATGCGTGGGTAAAAACGGAACAAGATGTTCGGCAACACAGATGGGCCCTACGCCGGGGCCGCCACCACCATGCGGAATAGCAAAGGTTTTGTGGAGGTTTAAATGACAAACATCTGCGCCGATAGCTGCTGGGTTTGTAAGCCCAACTTGTGCATTCATGTTTGCTCCGTCCATATAAATTTGACCGCCTTTACTGTGTATATAATCTGTAATTTCTTTAATCCCCGATTCAAAAACGCCATGCGTAGATGGGTACGTAATCATTAATGCTGCCAAGTTTTCGGCGTGCGTATTGGCTTTCTCTTTTAAGTCTGAAAGGTCAATATTGCCGCGTTCATCAGTACCTACTACAACTACTTGCATACCAGCCATGACCGCAGATGCAGGATTCGTTCCATGTGCCGATGCTGGAATGAGGCAAATGTTTCTATTTGTATTGTTGTTTGCCTGATGATACGCTCGAATCACCATAAGTCCAGCAAATTCCCCTTGTGCGCCAGAGTTGGGTTGCAATGATGTGCCTCCAAATCCTGTGATTTCGGTAAGATAATCGGCAAGGTCATGTAGCATCCGCGTATAGCCTCCCACTTGATTTAAAGGAGCAAACGGGTGAATATTATTCCATTGTGGATCGCTTAGCGCAAACATTTCCGTTGCTGCATTGAGTTTCATGGTACACGAACCCAAAGCAATCATGGAATGATTTAACGCCAAATCTTTTCGCTCCAATGATTTGATATAACGCATCATACTGGTTTCTGCATGGTAGCGATGGAATACGTTGTGGGTTAAAAAAGGTGTGGTACGTTTATGAGAATCTGGAAAACAACTTCCAATTATCTCAACTGCTTTAACTGGCGTTGCTTTATTGGCTTGAGTGAAAATTTGAATTAAGGTTTCAATTTGATGCGCTTCTGTTGCCTCATTTATAGAAAGCGTTAACTCATTTTCGTTGATATATCGGAGATTTACACCCGCCTTTTCTGCCAATGGCCGAATATTTTTTTCGGGCGCTTCAATCCAAAGCGTATCAAAGAATGCCTTGTTTTTTTGTTTGATACCTAAATCGTTTAATGCGGTGTTTAGCTTACAGGTGTTCTGGTGTATTTTAGACGCAATATCTTTCAATCCCTTTGGGCCATGATACACGGCATACATACCCGCCATAACAGCTAACAATACTTGTGCGGTACAAATATTAGACGTAGCTCTGTCTCTTTTGATATGTTGCTCGCGGGTTTGTAAGGCCATTCGCAACGCACGATTTCCAACGCTGTCTTGAGTTACGCCAATAATTCTGCCGGGAACGCTTCTCTTGTAGTCGGATTTAGTGGCAAAATAAGCGGCGTGAGGACCTCCGTATCCAAGAGGAATTCCAAATCGTTGTGTGCTTCCTACAACAACATCAGCGCCAAGCGTCCCGGGAGCTTCTAAAAGCACCAAGCTCATGATATCAGCCGCAACAGCTGTTTTTATTTCGGCTTCTTTTGCTACCTCAATAAAGGTTTTTAAATCTGGAATGGCACCATTTGCTCCTGGGTATTGAATCAATGCACCAAAATACTCGTTTGTTGGAATGAAATTTTCAGGGGCTCCGTAGATTAATGTAATCCCAATAGGGTTTGCACGGGTTTCCAGTACAGATTTGGTTTGCGGCAAGGTATTTTCATCTACAAAAAACAATGAGGCGTTAGTCTTTTTTTGCGGTCGAGTGCGTTGACCAAATAACAAACTCATGGCCTCGGCAGCTGCGGTAGATTCATCAAGAAGCGATGCATTTGCCAATTCCATTGCTGTTAAATCGGTTACCATGGTTTGGAAATTCAGCAATGCTTCCATTCTACCTTGTGCAATTTCAGCTTGATAAGGCGTGTAAGCAGTATACCAGCCTGGATTTTCTAAAATATTTCGTTGAATTACTCCAGGCAAAATGGCCTCGTGGTAACCTAACCCAATTAACGAGGAAAAGACACTGTTTTGTTTTCCTAATGCAGAAATATGCTTTGAAAATGCGTGTTCACTTATGGCAGCAGGAAGCGAAATAGGTTTTTTTAAACGTATTGAATCAGGAACAGTTTGCGCAACTAACGCATCAACAGATGTAGCATTAATCTCAGCGAGCATTAAAGCAATTTCATCTTCGTTTGGACCAACATGTCTAAAAACAAAACCTTGCGTATTCATAGTGTTACCATAAAGTTAAATTCAAAGTTAATTTTTTGCACAACATCTTAAAATAGAACCTAATCATTTCACGCTAAAGTTGTTAACCACAAAACCGCATGTTATTAACACATTTGGTATTTTTGCCTTTCATATTGGGAAATTGCTTCAACGCTATACGTCATCTAATCTTCATGTTGCCCTTGCTCTTTGGGCATTTTGCCGTGTTTTTGCGTTGCAGCAAGGGGCTTCATTTTCCTTTTCGCTACAGTGCGCTGTTTTTGGTTTTGGGTGGGCGGCGTATCAATACTTACATGTTTATGTACCTGTGTTATACCAGCAGCAATCGTTACGTTTACGTGTGCTATTTCCTTTTTTGCTGGCGCTTTTTATAGGGTTGTATGGATTGATTTCACAACCCGTTTTTATTTGGATAGTCTTTGGATTTGTAGGCGTATTGACGTTTTGTTACGCACTTCCTTTTGGTGCAAAAATGGGTCTGCGCTTTGTGCCAACAGTAAAAATTTTCGTTGTTGCACTTTGTTGGACGGTATTTGCCATGGTAAACCTGACGGCATTGCCGAATAACACATCTGTATTGGTTTCAATAAAAGCACTGGCTTGGATGATTTGCCTGATCCTCCCTTTTGACCTTCGCGATATGCAAAAAGATGAAAAAGCTTTAAAAACCTTACCCCAAATTTTAGGTGTAAATGGCGTGAAACTATTAGGTTTAATGCTAATTAGCTTTACTGCATTTTTAGCGTTCAAAACGGTTACAGTTGATGTATTGCTTTATGTAGAGTGGGGGATGTTATTGCTTTTAGCGATTGCACTTTATTGCGCATCTCCAAAAAGTTCGCCTTTGTTTACTTCCTTTTGGGTGGAAGGAATTCCCATTTTATGGTTTGTGGGGAGTGTCTTTGCGCTTATTTTTGGTTAAGCTCTTTTGCACTTTGATGTACTTTTTCACCCATCGCAGCCTTGTAGCCAAGCATGGCTTCTCTAAGGGCAGGGTTTTTTACTCCTAGAATCTGACACGCAAGGAGTGCCGCATTTTTGGCACCGTTTAACGCAACGGTAGCTACAGGAACACCGCCGGGCATTTGTAAAATGGAAAGTATAGAATCCCAACCGTCGA
>CATIMP010000008.1 GCA_949528465.1 Bacteroidota bacterium
ACCCGCGGCGGTGCGCTTCCAATCAAATCAAAAAACGTATTTACATCTATCATTTGATATGGGTAATCAGAATTTGTGATGCTGTTAAATTCGGCAACGGTGGTATCTCCTTCTTCAAAAAACAGCGCAACTATTTGAGGAAGTTCTGCGCCTGCGCGTTGGAGTTCTGCCAATTCTTGTGCTGCCTCTTGGCAATGCTCGCAGCTTAAATTAAGCACCGCCACCAAGTAGTTTCCTGTGGCAAAATCGATATCTGAAGTGTTCTCAAATGCAGGGAGTTTAGACACAACTTCATCGGGTTCGGTTTGTATGGGCCACACGAATACTGCAGCGGCAAATAGCGCCGGAAGCAATGCCCATGTAAGCCATGATTTTTTCCCAAATTTGTATTTGTAGCGTAACAGAAATCCGTTTACGACCAACAGAATGGCGTTTTTCCCGAGTGATGCCAAAGGGGTCATGCTAATCATTTCACCAAAACATCCGCAGTTGCTTGTGTCGCCAAGGAACACCAAATACCCCAAATGGAGCGAAAAAGCGACCAATAGCCAAAAACTAAATCGCAGCAAAAAGCGTGAATAATATGGAAGTAAGAGGCCTAATCCAAGCCAGATTTCAAGGGCAATAATGGCGCGTGTTGCCCATGCCCCAATCAAACGATTGGGCACCAAACCTTGTTGCTCCAATAGGATTTCAAAAAACCCAGGGGCAATTGCTTTGGTGTAGGCCGAAAACAAAAAGGTGGCCGCCAAAAAAAACTGTAAGGTGGTACGCAAGTGATTTATCATTTCTTATTGCAAAAATAACTTTTCTTTGGCACTTTCGCTGCCTCTAGGCTTGCATGGCGTATCTTTGTTGGCTAAGGCGTTTATTCACCATGAATCATATTCGAAATTTCTGCATTATCGCGCACATCGACCACGGTAAAAGTACGCTTGCCGATAGGCTGCTTGATGCCACGGGTGCTGTAACCGACAGGGAAAAACAAGATCAGTTGTTGGACAATATGGATTTGGAGCGCGAACGCGGCATTACCATAAAGTCGCACGCCATTCAAATGGATTTTGAACTTGACGGAGAGTCTTATGTGTTTAATTTGATTGACACGCCTGGCCATGTTGACTTTTCATACGAAGTTTCCCGTTCTATTGCCGCTTGCGAGGGCGCGCTTTTGGTTGTTGATGCTGCACAAAGTATTCAAGCGCAAACCATTTCTAATCTCTATTTGGCGCTCGAGAACGACTTGGAAATTATTCCCGTGCTCAACAAAGTAGATTTGCCTTCAGCGAATCCAGAAGAAGTTACAGACGATATTGTGGATTTGTTGGGCTGCGACGCCGATGAAGTCATTCATGCGTCTGCCAAAACAGGGTTGGGAATTGATGCAATATTGCGTGCCATTGTAGCGCGAGTGCCTGCGCCCAAAGGCGACGTCAATGCGCCGCTTCAAGCACTTATTTTCGATTCCGTTTATAACCCCTTTCGTGGAGTAGAAACCTATTTCCGTATTCTTAATGGAAAAATCAACAAAGGGGAACAGGTGCAGTTTATGGCTACTAAAAAAAATTACTCCGCTGACGAAATAGGTGCGTTAAAGCTTAAGCAAGAGCCGCGTAAACAAATGCTGGCTGGCGATGTTGGCTACCTAATTACGGGGGTAAAAGAAGCCAAAGAGGTAAAGGTGGGCGATACGATTACCTCAGTAGCAAACCCCACCGATGGTGCTATTGAAGGTTTTGAAGAAGTAAAACCAATGGTTTTTGCAGGGATATATCCTGTAGACACAGAAGAATATGAAGAGCTACGTGCCTCTATGGAAAAGTTGCAGCTCAACGACGCTTCGTTGGTTTTTGCTCCCGAAAGTTCTGCGGCGCTTGGTTTTGGTTTCCGTTGCGGGTTCTTAGGCATGTTGCACTTAGAAATTATTCAAGAGCGTTTGGAACGGGAGTTTAATATGACCGTGATTACTACGGTGCCCAACGTGTCGTATCACGCCTACACCAGGAAAAATCCAAACGAGATTTTAACTGTGAATAATCCTTCGGATTTACCAGATCCTTCTGTTGTAGATCGCGTGGAAGAACCGTTTATTAAGGCAACTATTATTACAAAGTCGGATTTTGTAGGAAATGTGATGAGTTTGTGTATCGAAAAGCGCGGTATCATAACCAACCAAACCTACCTAACAACAGAGCGTGTAGAATTGCTTTTTGATTTGCCTTTGGCTGAAATTGTATTCGATTTTTATGATCGATTAAAATCTGTTTCCAAAGGATATGCTTCTTTTGATTACAGTCCTATAGGGATGCGCCAATCTAAATTAGTCCGAGTAGATGTATTGCTTAACGGCAGCTCCGTTGATGCGCTTTCGGCGTTAGTGCACACTGACAACGCCTATGGTTTGGGTAAAAAAATATGTGAAAAGCTTCAAAAAATGATTCCGCGTCAGCAGTTTGATATTCCTATTCAAGCGGCTATTGGTGCGAAAATTATTGCCCGAGAAACAGTAAAAGCCGTTCGGAAAGATGTAACTGCAAAATGTTACGGTGGTGACATCAGCCGAAAACGAAAACTCTTGGAGCGCCAGAAAAAGGGTAAAAAGAAAATGCGCCAAATTGGAAATGTTGAAATTCCACAGCAAGCTTTTATGGCCGTGCTCAAGCTTAATGAGTAGGCTTCGCGTTTGTATAATACCAACTTTTTCCTATATTTTAGCGTATGCACAAAAACGAGTATAACACGATTGTTGTTGGTGTGGCGTTTTCTCCGAATTTGAAGGCCAATGTTTTCGAAGCGCTTCGTATGAGTGTTTTGTTTGATGCTTCATTGGTGATGGTGCATGTAGGTGAAAAAACCAAAAAAAAAGAAGCTGCGCTTCAGAAAATCATTTCCTCGTTTCCAGAATCCCTTCCAAAATATGCTGTGTTGTGGAAAGCTGGAAAACCTGCTGAGGTGCTGCTAAATGCCTGCGAAGACGAACATGCAGATTTGCTTGTTTTGGGAGCGCTTCAGCGCGAGGGGTTATTAAAATATTATATTGGATCGGTGGCGCGAAAGCTCACGCGAAAATGCCCTTGCGATGTATTACTGCTTATAAAACCTTCTGTTGAACGCAAGCCTTGTTCTTCTGCTGTTGTAAATGGGTTGGCGCATGAAAAAACAGAAAGAGCTATTTCCCGTGCGTTTTATGTTTTACACGCGCTTGGTGCTAGTCGCCTTACAGTTGTAGAAGAAATTTCCGAAGACGATGTTGCGGTAAAAGTTGATGACGACCGAGGATTAAGAAGATCCAATATTGTAAAAGAGCGTATCAAATTGCGCGAAGATTCACGGGTCAAGAAAATTTTGAACCAAATTCCCAAAACGCTTACAGAGGCTGTGGGGTACGACGTTCAGCCTATTTTTGGTAGGCGGGGATATTCCATCGGACACTTTGCTCGTGTAAAACGCGCTGATTTATTAGTTATGAATGCGCCGCAAAAACACTCGCTTTGGGATCGTGTTTTTCCTCACGATCTAGAGTATATTTTATCGGATTTACCCACAGATGTTTTAATCGTACGCTAATGGCTAAGTCTTCCATATTTACCGGGCTTCGAAGCAATATTTTTGCTGGATTTGTGGTTTCGCTTATTGCCTTGCCTTTGGCGCTTGGCTTGGCGGTAGCCTCAGGATTTCCTATGGTTGCTGGAATTGTTACTGCGGTTGTAGGCGGTGTACTCGTTTCCATTTTTGGGGGTTCCTATGTAACCATTACGGGTCCAGGTTACGGTTTGGTTGTTGTGCTGCTAAGCGCAGTTGCTGTTTTGGGTGATGGCGATATGCAAATGGGTTATTTGTATGCGCTGTCGGCGGTCATTCTTTCGGGAGGTTTACTCTTGCTTTTTGGGTTTTTACGCTTCGGTGCGCTTAGCGATTTTTTTCCAGCTAGTGCTATTCAAGGTATGTTGTCGGCTATTGGTGTAACACTTTTGGTCAAACAATTTTACGTGATGCTAGGCGATATGAAAACCAAAGGCACTGTTGTGGAGCTTTTGACAGGTGTTCCTGAATTGGTAAAATCTTTGGTTTTTGCTCCTTCTGGACAAATTTACGCTGTTAGTATTGGTGTAATCAGCTTGTCGATTATGCTTTTCTACAGCAAAATAACCAATCGTTTTTTTAGACTTATTCCTGCGCCAATGTGGGTCATTCTATTGGCGCTTGGCTTTGATGCATACTTTTCCATTGTTGGTAGCGAAAATCCGATTAGCAAAAAGCTACTTATTTCACTGCCAAATGATATGTTAACTTCTGTGCCAACGCCTGATTTTTCAAAATGGAAAGAGCCTGTTTTTTGGGGTATTGTTTTGTCGATTACCTTGGTTTCGAGCATCGAGTCGCTGTTGAGCATTAAGGCAGTAGATAAACTCGATCCCGAAAAACGACGGTCAAATATCAACAAAGACATGAGGGCGTTGGGAATTGCTACAATTGTAAGTGGGTTTTTGGGCGGAATGAACGTGGGCACCGTAATCTCAAGGAGTTCGGTCAATGTAAACAACCAGGCAACAAATCGATCCTCAAACTTTTTCCACGCCATTTTTCTTTTGTTGTTTGTTATTGTTTTTCAAAAGCAATTGGGGAAAATTCCCTTTACCGCTTTAGCCGCAATTTTAGTGTACACTGGGTACAAACTAACCGCTCCAGCTATTTTTGTACGCATGTACCGCATTGGCAAAGAGCAATTATTTATTTTTTTAACAACGCTTATCGCCACCCTACTAACCGATTTGATTTCTGGAATTTTAATCGGGCTGCTTGCCACATTTGTGGTGCATGTGGTACTAAATAAGGCATTTTGGTTGTTTTCAAGAAACCTGCTCAAACCCAATGTACTGATGTACAAAGAAGCCGAAACGAAAAGCTACTATGTGAGTGTAATTCACTTTTGTACGTTTTTAAATTTTTATAAGCTCAAGGCTAAGTTAGATATGATTCCGCAGACAGATAAGGTTGTGGTTGATTTCTCGTTGTGTTCTTTTGTCGATCACACTGTTCAAGAAAGTTTACATAATTACGAAGAACTTTTTGTGCGTAAAGGCGGAGTTGTTGAGATTATTGGGTTAGATATTCATGAAACCGATTCAAGCCATCCGTTTGCAGTGCGTACGTTGCGCCCAATGCAGGGGTTGCGTGTTTTTGGCGGTGGCAAAACAAAAAGACAACAGCGATTGGAGGCGTTGGCAAAAGAAAGGGGTTGGGCTTACCAAGCTTCGCCCAAAACCCAAAAACGTTTGCTCCGGGATCACTTGGGCTATGAAACCACATCTGTTGAGCGCATGTATAATCAGTTGTCAAGCCCAAATAAGGCGCTTTCATTATTTGATATTAACTATAGCGAAGGAGTGTTTATTGCTAAGGAAAGTGTGCAAACCACACTATTGCGTGTGGTGTTAAAAAATGCTGCACCTGTGTTCTCGTTTGACAGAGAAATGCTACTCGAAAAGCTGTCGCATTTAGCGGGTTTCCACGATATCGATTTTCCTGAGTATCCTGATTTTTCAGACGACTTTTATGTCCGTGGTAATAATCCCAAAAAAGTACGCGCATTTTTTACTGCAGAACTTATTTCGTTTTTCTCGGCATACGGGTTTTATCACATAATGTGTAATGGAAACGAATTGATTGTGCGCCAATTTTTACGCCCTGCTTCTCCGGCAGAAGCTACCGCAATGATTGCGTTTGGACTTGCGCTCAAGGAAAAAATAGACGGGTAAAACTTTTGTACCTTCGTTAGCTATGAAGCTTTATGCTATAGAAACGGGAAATTTTAAGTTGGACGGTGGTGCCATGTTTGGTGTTGTGCCAAAAGCCTTATGGAACAGAACCACCCCTGCCGATGCTAAAAACCGCATTGATTTAGCTGCGCGTTCGCTACTAATAGAAGACGGAAACCGCCTTATTTTGATTGATGCGGGCATGGGCAACAAACAAGACGAGAAGTTTTTTGGTCATTATGGGCTTTGGGGAAACCACACTCTCGATAAATCGTTGCAAGATGCAGGGTTTTCAAGAGCTGATATTACCGACGTATTTTTAACCCATTTGCACTTTGACCATTGCGGTGGTGCAGTGCGCTGGAATAAAAACCGAACGGGCTATGAGCTTACGTTTCCAAATGCTACCTACTGGAGCAACAAAGCACATTGGGACTGGGCAACAACACCTAATGCGCGAGAAAAAGCGTCGTTTTTAGCTGAAAATTTATCGCCCATTCAAGAAAGCGGACAGCTGCGGTTTGTAACTGCTCCAGATGCAAGTTTTAGTTCGCAAAGCGAACTTGATTTTGGCATTTTATTTGTTAATGGGCATACCGAAAAGCAAATGATTCCCCATATTTCATACAAAGGAAAAACAATTGTTTTTGCAGCAGACCTTTTGCCAACTGCTGGGCATTTACCATTGCCGTATGTGATGGGGTATGACGTGCGTCCGCTTGAAACACTCAAAGAAAAACAAGCCTTTTTAACAAAAGTCGCTAATGACGATTTTCTTATTTTTATGCAACATGATGCGCACAACCCCATTATTACGGTGCAACCCACCGAAAAAGGGGTTCGCCTATTAGATACTTTACCTATTGAATCCTTAAATCAGTTATGAAAACCTTATTCTTTTTTCTTTTTGGAAGTGCTGTTTTAGCACAACCGCAGCCCGGCTATTGGCAACAACAGGCCGACTATACTATGCATGTGGATATCGATGTAAAAACGTTCCGTTATTCGGGAACACAAGAGTTAATCTACACCAACAAATCACCTGATACGCTAAAGCGTGTTTTTTACCATTTATATTTTAATGCCTTTCAACCCAATAGCGAAATGGATGTGCGCTCCCGCACCATTACTGATCCAGACGCTAGAGTTGATGCGCGTATCGAAAAATTAAATCCCGATCAAATCGGGTACTTACACGCAGCCTCACTTCTTCAAGACGGCGCTCCTTTGTCATTTCAAGAAGAAGAAACACTTTTGGTTGTGCCATTAGCTACACCACTTGCGCCAGGTAATAGTACCACGCTTTCCATGACGTTTGAGGGGCAAGTGCCTGCTCAAATTCGCCGAAGTGGTCGTAATAATGCTGAAGGTGTAGCGCTATCTATGACGCAATGGTATCCAAAATTGGTTGAATACGACCACGAAGGTTGGCACACCAACCCCTACATTGGAAGAGAGTTTCACGGAGTTTGGGGAAGTTTTGATGTAAAACTAACGCTTGACAAACGATACGTGGTGGGTGGAACAGGCTATTTGCAAAACCCCGAGGAAGTGGGTCATGGCTATGCCGAAAAAACCAAAAGGACAAAAGGGAGAAAATTGACGTGGCACTTTATTGCGCCGAATGTGCACGATTTTGCGTGGGCGGCTGATCCAGATTATGTGCACGACAAGCTTGAGACGGAAAACGGAATTACACTTCATTTCCTTTATAAAAACAATCCAAAAATTATTGAAAATTGGAAGCGATTACAGCCCGACACGGCAAAGCTGATGTCTTTTTTCAACAACGCCATTGGGCCATACCCGTATAAGCAATACACGGTTTTGCAAGGTGGAGACGGCGGTATGGAATATGCGATGTGCACTTTAATTACGGGAGAACGAAGCTACCCGAGTTTGTACGGCGTTACGTCCCATGAGTTGGCGCATTC
>CATIMP010000009.1 GCA_949528465.1 Bacteroidota bacterium
CTAATTGCACTTGCAGCAGAAGGCTGTATTGATATTGCTGCCGTAGGCAACGAGGTGCTTTACAGAAACGATTTGACGCTTGAACAACTTTTAAAATTCATGAAGCGTGTTCGTAAGGCGATCCCTTCCCACATACCCATAGGCTATGTTGATGCGTATTATGAGTTTTCTTTACACCCAGAACTTGTTGAACATTCAGATGTAATCTTATCTAATTGCTACCCCTTTTGGGAAGGCTGCCCCGAAGAATATGCGCTTAATCATATGCAAAATATGTATGGACAGGCATTGCGTGCGGCTAGAGGAAAAAAGGTGATTATTACGGAAACGGGCTGGCCTAGTAAGGGTGAGCCGCTAAAAGGGTCTGTCCCCTCAGAAATAAATGCCATCAAGTATTTCATCAATACCCAAGCGTGGGCTAAAAATGCAAATATAGATGTGTTTTATTTTTCCTCTTTTGACGAATCTTGGAAAGTAGGACCAGAAGGCGAAGTAGGTGCCTATTGGGGATTGTGGGATAAAAATGAAAAGTTGAAATTTTAGAATACTTAAAAAAGAATTTATTATGAAACCAATATGTGTTAAAATCTTACTTATTGCTTGTCTTGCCTTTACATCCTGTTCGCAAACGTCAAAGCAAGAAAAAACTGTTTCAAAAAAAGTGGATGCCATTTTGAACCAAATGACTTTGGCTGAAAAAGTAGGTCAAATGACACAAGTTGATATGCGCTTGCTGGATAGTCCACAGGATATTAAAACCTACCATATTGGTTCTATTCTTAGTGGAGGGGGGTCAGTTCCAAAAACAAATACACCTAAAGGATGGCTAGAAATGGTAAATGGGTTTCAAGAAATCGCTTTAAGTAACCGTCTTGGAATTCCGCTTATATATGGAATTGATGCCGTTCACGGGCATAATAATGTTTTGGGCGCTACAGTATTTCCACACAACCTTGCACTTGGTGCGTCTAATGATACTGATCTCGTATATCGCGTAAATAAAGCTACAGCAATTGAGGTTGCTGCTACTGGAATTCATTGGACCTTTTCTCCTTGTATTACCATTCCACAAGATGCTAGATGGGGGCGTTTTTACGAAGGATTTGGTCAAACTACCGATATTGTGGATGGGCTTACGAAAGCAGCTATTTTAGGCTACCAAGATAGGTTGTCAAGTGTCCAAAACAAACAGGTTGCAGCCTGTGCCAAGCATTTTATAGGTGATGGAGCTACGCTATGGGGTACGGGCACCAGGGTAGATGGTCAACACACATACCATATTGACCGAGGCGATGTTCAATTAGATGATAAGTCGCTTCGGGAAATATATCTTCCACCATATAAAACGGCTATTGCCACCGATGTAAAAACGATAATGGCGAGTTTTAATAGTGTACGGGGAGAAAAATGTCACGGTAGTAGATACCTTTTAACCGATTTACTTAAAGAAGAACTTGGCTTTGCAGGCTTTGTCGTTTCAGATTGGGCAGGAATTGATGAAATTCCAGGGGATTACAAATCGGACGTAATAAATGGCATTAATGCGGGTATTGATATGGTTATGGTGCCAGGAATCATGAAGGGTCAAAACCAACAACACTACAAGACATTTATTAAACTACTGATTGATGCTGTAAACGAAGGCAGCGTTCCCATGGAGCGCATTAATGACGCTGTAGGTAGAATTTTAAAAGTTAAAATGGAGATTGGCCTTTTTGATGACCCCCTAATTGATGATTCGTACTTAGGTAAATTAGGGTCTTCGGAACACCGCGCGCTTGCTCGTGAAGCGGTTCAAAAGTCTGCTGTTTTGTTGAAAAACGAGGGAGTACTTCCGTTTGATAAGTCCATTTCAATTACGGTAGTGGGTTCTGCAGCAAATAACCTTGGTGTTCAAAATGGCGGTTGGACATCCGACTGGCAAGGATTTTTCACTCCCGATTTCCACTTTTTGGACTACAATGCTGATAGGGTACTTACCAAAGCCGAATATAACACACAACTTGAAAAAATTTTCGAAAACAAATTTAATCCAGCGGATTGGATAGGTCATTTTAACGAAATTGACCTTGATAAAAATGGCAAAGTCTCTCCAGCAGATTTTACAGCTTTCATGGCAAACCGAGTACTTCAGCCAAGCGGCACAACTATTTTAGATGGTATCAAAACAGTAGCACCAGCCGCCAAAATCTCATATGAACCAAATGCCCACACACTTCCTGAAGGCGATGTTGTTCTCGCTGTCATTGGAGAATACCCATATGCAGAAGGCTTTGGCGATGACGCTGACTTACGCCTAAATAAAGCGGATTTAGAAGTTTTAGAACGTGTTAATGCCTCTGGGAATAAGGTCGTTGTTTTGTTGCTTTCAGGACGCCCATTGTTGGTGCATGATATGGAAGCGCAATGGGACGCTTTTGTAGTTTCTTTTTTACCTGGCATGGCGGGGGAAGGTATTGCAGATGTGCTTTTTGGAGATGCTAACCCGAAAGCTAAATTGAGTTTCACATGGCCTACCATGGCCGACGGGAGCGGGATTCTGTATGCTCAAGGGAGCGGGGAGCAATACAATTAGGCTTTTCTGCTACAGCATATAAACGTATATTTGTATATGCGAATCTCCTTATTCGGCTTCATGCTCATTGCGGTAAGTTGTACATCACCAAAGCCGCAAACCATCACGCAAAACGTAGTTAACTCCGCTTACGCAGACTCTATTATTGCTTCAATTGATGTGGCAATACCTCCTTCAATAGACACGCTAAACTTGTCCAATTTTGTTCAATTGATGGAGTCGCTTAATACAATCCCATTTGAGCAACGTCAAGTTACGTTGAAATCAATTAAGGATGAAGCTAACACAGTTTTAAGTCAAACCTGGCCAGATGTACTTAATACAAACCCCATTCGTTCGCGTTATACTGTTTTTCTTACCGATACACACGTTGCTGCAGACAATAGACTAGGTCAAAGTGCTGCAGCGCAACAAGCAGAAGCCATAACTAAAATGAAAAAAAGCTGGAATATATTTATCAGCCAAATTAGTGCGCAAGAATCTTCAGCAGTCCTCGAAACGGCACCCCGCTAATTTATACACAAACCCAAATAATTCAGCACTCTTGGTGTCCAATACTTTTTTATTTCGATTGCTTTTAACGGATGAAAATCGTGGAAGTGCTAGTCCATTCGCTTTACATTCTTGCGTGTAAAACACACCTCGCTCTTGATGTAATGGACTTACACAATGAAAAGTGTGTCCCCAAAAATCACCTTCAATCACAGTTGTTAAAAATGCAACAACATCGTTTTGATGCACCAAATTTGTGGGTGCCATCGGCGCAACTATTCCTGTTTTACCTGCGAGTTGTTTTGCTGGATGACGCGCATCGCCCACTAAGCCGCCAAGGCGTGCAATTGTGGCATTAGCGCCCAAAGCCATCACAGCTTCCTCTGCATCAAGTAATTGCTTTCCAACATTGCGATCGGGTTCAGGGCTCGTCACTTCATTTACTTCCCCTTGCATGGCTCCAAAAACACCAACACTACTCAAATGTAAGAGCTTGCAATTGGACGGAAGAGATGCTAAAACTTGTTTTATTCGAGCGGTGTAATTCGCATTCGGATTTCGGCGAACACCGGGTGGAAATGCTGTAATAAGTATATCAGCATCTGAGACAAACGATTTAAAATCTCCAACAATTTCTGAATTATCTATTTGAATTACATACGGCATAATACCCACCGCCTTTAGCGCATCGCTTTTTTCTTCAGATCTTACACTTCCATTTACAGCGTAACCTTTGTTTAAAAGTTCGTCCGCAAGTGCTTTTCCAAGCCAGCCACAACCCAAAATAGAAACCGTTTTCATTTAAGGTGTAAAAGTATCTTTTTTGTAGAAAAAGGAACAATTAAATATTTTTTTCTTACCTTTTGTTCAACAAATATCAAACAATGCCTATAAAAAGTTTTCAAGCTGCTCGACAAAAACTTGTGCCCAAACGAAGGAAATCGCTATTGGTGCGCGATTATATGTCACGCAATTTGATTACGTTTTCAAAGCAGCAATCCATTTTAGAAGTGATGCGAATTTTGATTCGAAACAAAATTTCAGGTGGCCCCGTTGTGGATGAATTGTCACGGCTAATTGGAGTTATTTCTGAAGCAGATTGTATCAAACACTTGTCTGAGGGGAAGTATTTTAACCAACCTTTTTTTGATCGTACGGTGGAGGAAAGCATGACTGCTGAAGTAGATGTAATTGAAGCTGATAAAACCATTTTTGATGCCGCAACACTGTTTCATAAAACAAACAGACGACGTCTTCCTGTTTTGGAACGTGGCAGATTAGTGGGACAAATTAGTAGGCAAGATGTTGTAAAAGCCGCGTTATTGTTGCGCAGTCAACGGTGGCGCTAATTAATAGTAATCTTTAAAAACCCCCTAATCATGAGTACAATTCAGAACAACGTTCAGCTCATTGGTCATCTTGGAGATGATCCCGAAGAAGTAAAATTTGACTCCAATAAAAAGCTCGCAAAGTTTTCGCTTGCAACCAATTTTCGTTACAAAAATAAAGAAGGCAATACTGTTGAAAATACACAATGGCATCGTATTGTAGCATGGGATAAGTTAGCTGAGGTTTGCATAGCGCATCTTAAGAAAGGCAGCCATGTTGCGTGTCAAGGAAGATTGGAGTACAAAGACTATGAAACCAAATCGGGAGAAAAAAGGCATAGCGTAGAAATCCATTTGGATGATATGCTAATGTTGTAGTTATTCAAAAATTTCAGCTGCTATGCGATATGTGTTGGCGTGCGCCTCAATAATCAAATTTACATCGGGCGCATAGCCACCACCCATACTGCATTGCACGGGAATATTACGCTCAAAACAAGACGACAACACCATTTCGTCTCGTCTTTTTGCACCCTCAAGCGACAGCCCCAAACGACCTAGCTTATCCTCTTTTAGGATATCAACTCCTGAAAGGTAAAACACAAAATCGGGTTGAACAGTAGCAAATAAATACGCTAATTGGTGCGTTAAAATATTCAAGTACTCAACATCCCCTGTGTTATCCTCAAGGGCAATGTCCAAATTGCTCACTTCTTTTTGAAAGGGATAATTTGCTTTGCCATGCATCGAAAAGGTAAACACATTTGGATTATTTTGAAAAAGGGAAGCTGTACCATTCCCTTGATGAACGTCCAAATCAATAATTAAAATTTGTGCTACTTTTCCAGTAGCTAATAAATAGTTTGCAGCAATTGCCTGATCGTTCAGTAAACAAAACGCTTCTCCACGATCAAAAAAAGCATGATGTGTACCACCAGCGATGTTGAATGAAATACCGTTTTTTAATGCAAACTCGCAACCGTTTAATGTGCCTTGCGCAATGATACATTCACGTTCGATAAGTTCCTTAGATAGCGGAAAACCAATTCGTCTAACTTCTTTTTTGGAAAGTGAAACTTCGTTTAGTTTTTTGTAATATGCTGCACAGTGGGTGCGTATAATATGTTCGTCTAAAACGCGAATGGGCGCAAAAAACTGTTCCCTTTGGCATGTGCCTTCACGGACAAGCTGCTCGGGCAACATCTCATATTTTAGCATAGGAAAGCGATGTCCTTCTGGCAATGGATGTGCGTAAATAGAATGATGGGCAATGCGAATCATTACCGCAAATATAACTCAGCCTTTTGTAAATGCTTTGATAATTAATCCAATACAAACAAATACAACTCCAACACAAAATAAAGCACAAATAATACCTTTGTCAGACGTCAAATCGTTCAAATGAGTATGAAAATCTGCCGTTTGAATTTTAAGTATAAACATTAGCGGAATAGAGAACAGAAGAAATATAACCCCAAAAACAAAGAGTTTTTTATATAGTTTGTGTTTTGATTGCATGAAGTGTAGGTACATTTTTTTTTACCAATGAAGTTTATAACCTCTGCATATAGCATTAAAAGCAAGCCAATGATTAGTAGTAGTTTAACAATACCACGATTTGACTCAAAAACGAAAAGTTTCTTAAAAAAAAGAAAGAGGTTAATTTCTAAGAAAAAACTTGAAAAAAAAGATAGTATTACAAGCGAGGCGCCAAGGGCAAACACTTTTTTTGGGCTAATGTTCATGTTTTTAAAAAAGTAAGTTTTGGTGAAGCTAATTTAAACAAAACTTTATTACTTTTCAAAATCTGTTTCCCTAAGTGGTAAGCTTGGTCATTTGCATACTGATGGCGTTCTCTTCAACTTTTTCAAATAGAAGAGTAGAATCGCCTAACTGTTGTCCTGTTCTTAGTAGCGGTAATGTGCTAACGTTGTCCCAACCTAAGTTGCCATCAAGTTGTAACATGTTGCGAAGTTTTTGGGCTGTATGTGGCAAAAAAGGTTCTGAAGTAATGGCTAAACCGGCAGCTACTTGCAATGCAGTATGTATAATGGTTGCCACGCGATTAGGGTTGGTTTTGATTAATTTCCAAGGCTCTTCATCTGCTAAATATTTATTCCCTAGTCTTGCCAATTGTATCATTTCTTGACAAGCAGCTCTAAATTTGTACTGTTCTATGAGCTGTGCGATTTTATTCGGTGCAGCAGCTAATTCAGCTAGGGTGGCTTCATCTGCTTCGGTATATGCATTTGGTGCAGGTACAATTCCATCGTAATATTTTTGCATAAGCACCATGACACGATTGATAAAATTCCCAAAAATAGCTACGAGTTCGCTATTATTTCGGGTTTGAAAATCGCTCCACGTAAAGTCGTTGTCTTTGGTTTCCGGTGCATTTGCTGTTAATACATAGCGTAGCACATCTTGTTTTTCGGGAAAATCTTCAAGGTATTCGTGTAGCCATACAGCCCAATTTTTTGAAGTAGACAGCTTTTGTCCCTCTAAATTTAGAAACTCGTTTGCAGGGACATTTTCAGGAAGAATGTAATTCCCCATGGCTTTAAGCACGGATGGAAAAATAATACAATGAAATACGATGTTGTCTTTCCCAATAAAATGTACGAGTTCGGTATTTTTATCTTGCCAATAGGGTTTCCAATCTTTACCTTCTTTGGCTGCCCACTCTTTTGTTGCTGAGATGTAGCCAATGGGCGCATCAAACCACACATACAACACTTTGTTCTCACCACCTGCTACAGGAACAGGGATTCCCCACGATAAATCGCGGGTTACAGCTCTTGGTTTAAGCCCATCGTCGATCCAAGATTTTACTTGACCCAATACGTTTGTTTTCCAATCGGATTTATGTGATTCTAAAATCCATGAACGTAAGAAATCTTCATATCGATCTAAGGGCAAATACCAATGTGTTGTGGTCTTTAGGCTAGGGGATTCACCCGATAGTGCTGACTTAGGTTTTATTAAATCAGTGGCATTTAAGGAACTTCCACAAGATTCGCATTGGTCACCATAAGCTTCTGGGTTGTTGCATTTTGGACATGTACCCACAACGTACCTATCTGCTAAAAATTGATCTTCCTTAGCATCGTAGAGTTGTTCTGTAGTTTGGGTTTCAAAACAATCTTTGTCGTGCATTGTTCTAAAAAATTCTTGCGCTGTCTCACGGTGCATCTCGCTAGAGGTTCTTCCGTAATAATCGAATGAAATTCCAAATACATCAAAGGAGTTTTTAATGATATTGTGGTATTTGTCAATGACCTCTTTTGGCGAAATGCCTTCTTTTTTGGCTTTCATTGAAATAGCAACACCGTGCTCATCACTTCCACAAATAAAGAGTACATCTTTACCTCGCATACGAAGATAACGTGCATAAATATCAGCCGGAACGTAAACTCCTGCCAAGTGTCCAATGTGGATAGGCCCGTTTGTATAGGGAAGTGCAGCGGTGATGGTGTAGCGTTTACTCATGCGATTATTTTCGGCACAAAAATAGCGATTTTATATTCGTACTTTCTTGTGATTTTTTTATCTTTAATTATCTCAAATCAGAAATTCATGAATTCCGTTACTAAAGGAAAACAAGGCGAAGACTTAGCCGTAACGTTTCTACAAAAACAAGGCTACACCATCGTGGCTCGTAATTTTTACTACCAAAAAGCTGAGATAGATATCATTGCACAAAAAGATGATGTGCTTTGTATTGTGGAAGTAAAATGGCGAAAATCAGATGTACACGGAGCACCTTACGAATTTGTTACGCCTAAAAAGCGAAAGCTGTTGGCACGAGCCGCCGAATTCTTTATTCAAAAACATAATTGGCAAGGGGAAACCCGCTTTGATATTATTAGTATAACAGGAGTTTTACCCAATATTACGATTGAACACATCCAGAGTGCGTTTTATTTCTTTTAGAATTGTTATTTTTATAACATTTTGTGTTTTTATTACTATATTTGTGAAATAAATAAAACGCATGAAAACAATTGCTTCTGCCGTGGAGACGTATATCAAGTCAAAGCCTTTTTTGATAAGCGCACTAACGCAAGGAATCATTAACCTTACCTCCCTGTCGCGCATCATGTTAGACGATATTAAGGAGCAAACGCAAAAGCCCGTACGAACCGGCGCTATTGTTATGGCACTCAAGCGCCTTTCTACCGATTTGGAGTTTCGCTACTCGCACAAAATCATCAAAACCTTAAAAAACATTGGAGACATCACGGTGCGTTCCGCACTTATTGACTACAATTTTAAAGTGTCCGATACACTTTTATCCGCGCAATCTAAATTGTTGTCTCAGGTACAACTATCTAGTGAGAATTTTTACACTTCTTCGCGAGGCGTTCACGAGTGTAATATTGTGGTCAGCGAACATCTTGCTTCGTTGGTTGATACACATCTTGCACAGGAGGAATGTTTACATAAAGAAGAGAATTTATCTTCCATAACCCTAAAATTACCTAACGAAAATGTTGCTATCCCAGGGGTGTATTATTTCGTTTTCCAACGTCTTTCGTGGGAAGGAATCAATATTTATGAAGTAATTTCTACCTCAAATGAATTCACCATTTTGGTTAATGACGATCAAGTGGATAAGGCTTTTCGAGTCGTAAAAGATCTTAAGCAGTTATAGGTTTTTGAAGCTTTTCGAGTAGGGAGATTGCCTTTTTAATGGTTAAAACTTCGTCAATAACCACCACAAGTTTGTGTCCCTCTTTGGTGCTTTTTTCTTTGAGTTGTGCTTTCCCTAACGCGCCTAATTTGCCCAACATAAATTGGAATGTGTCTTCTTGATAAAACGGACTTTCAGGGTCGGCCAAGAAGGTGCAAATACATTTTTGCTTTTTTAATATAATCTTTTCAAATCCTAACGAAGCCCCCAGCCACTTTAACCTTACACTATCAAAAAGTGCTAATGTTTGCTCTGGAAGTGCGCCAAATCTATCGATGAGAGAAGCTCCAAAAGCAGTTAATTCATCTTCCGTTTTTAGCAGGGCAAGCTCTTGATATTGTGTTAATCGCTCGGTAACGTTATTGATGTAATCCGTAGGGAAAAAGATTTCAAAATCGGTGTCTAAGACCAACTCTTTCGCTATTGGCTTTTGATCTGGATAGAGTGCTTTAAATTCATTTTGTTGCAATTCTTCAATGGCATCTTTGAGAATTTTTTGGTAGGTTTCAAAGCCAATATCGTTAATGAATCCGCTTTGTTCACCACCCAATAAATCGCCTGCGCCTCTAATTTCTAAATCTTTCATGGCAATTTGAAATCCAGAGCCTAGTGCGGTATATTGATTAACCGCTTCCATACGCTTGCGGGCATCTTCAGTAAGTACAGAAAAAGGAGGTGTTATGAAATAGCAAAATGCTTTTTTGTTACTACGTCCCACACGTCCGCGCATTTGATGCAAATCGCTAAGGCCAAAATGATTGGCATTATTTATAAAAATGGTGTTGGCATTGGGTACATCAAGTCCGCTTTCAATAATAGTGGTTGCCACCAATACATCAAAAGCACCGTCAATAAATCCAAGCATCAGTTCTTCCAATTTATTTCCGGGAAGCTGTCCATGAGCTGTTGCAATCCGCGCATCTGGAATTAGGCGTTGTAACATTCCCGAAACTTCGCTGATATTTTCAATGCGGTTGTGCACAAAAAACACTTGCCCACCACGCTGAAGCTCATAAATTACCGCATCTCGAATTTGGGTTTCACTCCAGGTAATTACTTGACTTTCAATAGGATGTCGATTTGGTGGAGGGGTAGTGATTACTGATAAATCCCGAGCGGCCATAAGGCTAAACTGCAAGGTTCTCGGTATGGGAGTTGCGGTAAGCGTTAGCACATCAACGTGCGCTTTCATGGAGCGTAATTTTTCTTTTACACTTACGCCAAATTTCTGTTCCTCATCCACAATGAGTAAGCCCAAATCTTTAAACGAAACAGATTTTCCAACCAGTTGATGCGTTCCTATTACAATATCAATTGCCCCGTTACCAATACCTTCAAGCACCTCTTTTTTTTGTTTGGCTGTCCGAAATCGATTCATATAATCAACAGTAACGGGAAACTCTTTCAGGCGCTTTACAAAAGTGTTGTAATGTTGAAACGCCAAGATAGTTGTTGGTACCAAAACGGCCACTTGTTTGCCATTGTCTACAGCCTTAAAAGCCGCACGAATTGCTACTTCGGTTTTTCCAAAACCTACATCTCCACAAACCAACCTGTCCATAGGTTTTAGGTCTTCCATGTCTTGCTTTACGGCCTCGGTTGCGGTACGCTGGTCGGGAGTATCTTCAAACAAAAAAGAAGCCTCTAACTCGTGTTGCAAATAGGTGTCTGGTCCACAAGAAAACCCTTTATTCATACGCCGTTTGGCATAAACATTTATTAGATTAAAGGCAATTTCCTTAACCTTCTTTTTGGTCTTTTGTTTAATTTTTTTCCATGCACCAGAACCGAGTTTATACACTTTTGGTGCTGCACCGTCTTTGCCATTAAATTTCGATATTTTGTGCAAAGAGTGAATGCTTACATACAAAATATCTCGGTCGCCATAAAACAGCTTAATAGCCTCTTGTGTTTTGCCTTCTACATCAATCCGTTGCAACCCACCAAATGTGCCAATTCCATGGTCTATGTGCGTTACATAATCCCCCACTTCAAGCTGCGACAACGCTTTTAACGAAATCGCTTGCTTTTTTGAGTATCCATTTTTCAGTCGGAATTTATGATATCGTTCAAATAACTGATGATCGGTGTAGCAAACGATATTCTCATCCTCGTCTACAAACCCTTGATACAGCGGTGCTACCCAACAATGAAAAGGAGTTTCCGGAACAAGCTCTTCAATGATTTGGGTAAGCCGTTCTTTTTGAGTTTCGGAGGCGCAAAAAATATGATTGGTGCGTTGCTTTTCGTTGTTTTCTGTTAGATGCTCGGCAAACCAATCAAACTTACGCTTGAAGTGTGGTTGTGGTTGGCATGAAAATTGAATCGTTGCATCTTTTTCTGAAGCTGAAAAACGAACGTTAGGAAAGGCTTTCAGTTCTCTTGTAAACATTTCTCCGTCAATGAATAATTCCTTTGGCGGTAGCCTTTTGATTTCCCCTGATAGATTTTCAAAAGCTTTGTTAGCAAAGTCAAAAAGGGCATCAAGCTCAGCGGTTATTATGGATTCGTTTTGCGTACAAATAAGCGTATTCTCGGACACAAACGAAAGTAAGGGTTGTCTTACTTCTTTTTCTTCTTTTTGCTCAATGTTAGCCAGTACTTTAATTTCCTCAAGTAATGCTATGGAACGCTGACTTGTTACATCAAATGTACGAATGGTATCTATTTCATCGCCAAAAAACTCGATGCGAAATGGTTCATCGTGACTAAATGAATAGACATCTAAAATGCCACCACGAACGGCAAATTCGCCTGGCTCCGCAACAAAATCAACACGGCTAAAACCAAACTCAAAAAGCGTTTCGTTGACAAAATCAATGCTCAATTCATCCCCCTTACTTATGTTCAGCGTTTTGCGCTGCAGCTCTTTAGGTGTGAGTACTTGCTCAAAAAGTGCTTCTGGGTACGTTACCACAAGCTGCTTTGGAAGTTCTTTTAGTTTTTGTAGTGTTTCAGCGCGCAACAATACGTTGGCGTTGTCAGTTTCCTCAATGTTATAGGGTCTGCGGTAGCTTGATGGAAAAAAGAGGGGTAAATTAGGCAACAACACCTCCAAATCATTTAAAAAATAAGCGGCTTCTTCTTTGTTATTAAGTATCCAAAGAGTGGTTTCGTTGTGTTGTTCAAAAAGCGACTTTACTAAAAAGCTGTGTTTGGAGCCAATCAGGCCTGTTGTTGTTACGCTGGTATTGGCGCGCACGCTCTGATAAACCGCACGAAATTGCGGATTATTTTGGTATAAAACGGGAAGCTTACTCACACGCACTTTTTGGCAAAAGTACAAAGACGAAAGTCTACGCAATGTATTCGCGTTATTTTTTAAACAAATTCGTTTTTTGCTGTGATGTTAATATCGGGCTATTCACACAAGAGTTATTACATTTGCCACCAATGAAAAAAGTTCACATTCGCGAAGCTATTGCAACTGATGCCGCAGCTATTCTTGCGTTAATACAGGAATTGGCAGATTTTGAACGAGAGCCTGATGCGGTTGCCGTTACCGAAAAGGAATTTGTTCAAGACGGCTTTGGCGATAACCCACTTTTTCAATGTTTTGTAGCTGAGATAAGTCAGAAAATTGTAGGCATTGCTTTATTTTATCGCTGTTATTCTACGTGGAAAGGTAAGTCGTGGCACTTAGAAGATTTGATTGTTACGAAAGCAGAACGCGGCAAAGGGATTGGGTTTGCGTTACTAAAGAAGTTTATTTCTTTTGCGCACGACTCTGGAGTCCGTCGCATTCAGTGGGCGGTATTGGATTGGAATACACCTGCCATTAACTTTTATGAAAAACACGGGGCAACCGTATTTTCGGATTGGAAAATTACCCAAATGACAAATGGGGCAATGCAAAAATTTATAGCAAAAAATCATGCGAGTATTTAAGTTTGGAGGTGCATCAGTAAAAGATGCAGAGGGCGTAAAAAATGTAGTAACTGTATTGTCGGAAACTGGCCACGAAAACACGGTGGTTGTTATTTCGGCGATGGGCAAAACTACGAATGCACTTGAAGAAGTTGTAAATGCTTATTTTAAGCAACCCGAGTCGTTTAAAAGTATTTTGGCTGACGCTGAAACCTTTCATCAAGCTATTATTGAAGAACTTTTTGAAGCACCAAACACTCCAGTACACAAACGCGTTAAAGAGCTTTTTGGTCAATGCCACACTTTTTTGGTAAACAATCGCTCGCCTCATGAGGCTTTTGTATACGATCAGGTTGTGAGTTTCGGTGAATTGATTTCTACATCTATTGTTTGTGCTTATCTTAATCATGTTGGGATTGCAGCGGAATGGATTGATGCGCGCGCGTGTATAAAAACAGATAATTTTTATCGTAGCGCTCATTTAGATTGGGAACGCACACAATCGGCAATTCAAAGCCAAGTACAGGGTAATAAGCTAAAAATTACACAAGGATTTATTGGTTCAGACGACAATAATTTTACCACCACATTGGGCAGAGAAGGCTCGGATTATTCTGCTGCAATTTTTGCGTATTGCTTGGGTGCTACAGATGTTACCATTTGGAAAGACGTTCCTGGCGTTTTGAATGCCGACCCTAGAGTTTTCGACAAAACGCAACTGCTGCATCATATTTCGTACCAAGAAGCTATTGAATTGGCTTTTTATGGTGCCTCTGTGATTCATCCAAAAACGTTACAACCACTACAGCGTAAAGAAATCCCATTGTTTGTTAAATCGTTTTTGAATCCAACTGAAAGTGGTACTCAGGTTGGGAAAGGCGTTCGTATGCGACCAGAGATTCCTTGCTACATCGTTAAAAAAGGACTTTCGTTATTACGTCTGTCAACACGTGATTTTTCTTTTGTCGTAGAAGACAACATTAGCGACATCTTTAAATTATTACACGAACACAAAATGTCAGTTGATCTGATTCAAAACTCAGCAATTAGTTTTTCGGTTTGCGTCAATGATAAATATCAGAATATGGAAACCTTATTGCATAACCTTCGCGCCAGATTTGATGTGCAATATACCCCTGACGTAATGTTGTATACCATTCGCCATTTTGAAGAAAATTCTGCTACCGCCATATTAAAAGCACATGAATTGGTACTTGAACAACGCACGCTAACCACCCTTCAATTGGTTATGAAATAGTTATATTTACCTAAATTACCCAAATGCCTCTTGTACATTCAACTGATGTAGCTGCAGTACTTGGTCTTACCAAAACAGGTTTTTTTGGCCGCATTGTTGGCCGTTTTATGCTATGGTTCTTAAGCCTCGATAAAATTAACAAGATATATGACAAAAGTCTTGTCAGTGGGGACAGCGCTAAATTTTTGGAGGCGCTTTTATATCACTTTAGAATCAACTATCACATCAATCCGGAGGAGCTAAAACGCATCCCAAAACAAGGCCCTGTGGTTTTGGTCTCGAATCATCCGTTGGGTGGGATAGACGGCATTATTTTGATGCATTTTTTACATCAATTACGTCCAGACGTAAAACTGATGGCAAATTTTTTATTGGAACGCGCAATTCCCTTAAAAAAGTGGATTATTCCCGTGAACCCATTTGACGATAAACAGTCTTCAAAGTCTAGTTTAGGAGGCTTTAGAATGATTTTAAGACATTTAGAAAACGAAGGGCTTTTTGCTGTTTTTCCAGCAGGCGAGGTTGCCTCAAAAATCAAAAAACAAATTCCTATTGACCCCAACTGGAACGATGCCACCATGCGCCTTGTTCAACGCGCACAAGTGCCTGTAGTCCCCATTTATTTTCATGCACGAAATAGTCCATTTTTCTATCGTTTGGCTAAAATTCATGGCTTGTTGCGTACGGCAAGACTTCCAGCAGAATTGCTTACGCAAAGGAATCACACTATTGACGTTCGCATAGGGAAAGCCATTTCTGTTAAAGACCAAAATACCCACGCGCCAATTGCAGATTACACGGCGTTTTTGCGTCGCAAGGTTTATATGTTGTCCAATAGTTTTGAGCGCAAACACCTGCTCAACCGTGTTCCTATACCGCTCCGCCGAAGAAGCCAAAAAGTTGAACCTATTGCGCCCCCTGTTCCACTTTCTTTGCTTGAAAATGAGATTATATTTCTGCAACAACACAGTAAATCCCTTTTGGTGTCTAAAGATTATGAACTTTTTCTAACGTCTGCATTAGAAATTCCAAACATTCTTACTGAAATTGGACGACAGCGCGAAATTGCGTTTAGAGCTGTAGGAGAGGGAACTAATAAATCGCTTGATCTTGACCATTTTGATCAAGATTATTTGCACCTTTTTTTGTGGGATCATAACGCCAAAAGTTTGGTTGGCGCCTATCGTTTGGGTATCGGTAAAACGCTTATGAATAAGGGCGGAATTTCAGCATTTTACCTTGCAGAACTTTTTAAGTTTGATCCCGAAATCTATTATATGCTGAACAATACCATTGAACTTGGAAGGGCATTTGTAGCACAACAATATCAACAACGTCCTATGCCGCTTTTCTTGCTTTGGAAAGGGATTATTCACGCTACGCTGCGCTACCCAGAATACGATTATCTTATGGGAAGCGTGAGTATCAGCAACCAATTTTCAAAGTTTACCAAGTCGTTGATGATTGAGTTTATGCGTTCGCACTATTACGACCCATTTTTGGCGCAATACATTACCCCCAAAAAAGAATTTAAAGTCAAATTAAACGACGCTGATAAAGAGTTTATTTTTGATGAAACTACAGCTGATTTGAATAAATTTGATAGGCTTATTGAGGAGGTTGAACCTGGTGCAATACGATTGCCTGTATTAATTAAAAAATACATTAAACAGAATGCACGTGTGGTGTCTTTTAATGTTGATCCGCTATTTAATAACGCTATTGACGGACTCATGTACATCAAGGTAAAAGACATTCCAGCCAGTACCGTTCAGCCTGTTTTGGAAGAATTTCAAGCTTCGTTAGAAGCAAAAACTCAATAAATCAAATAATTTTTTACAAAGGTTTTGCAGTATGCCTTGATTTCATCTCTTGTTGCAGCAAAAGCTTTATGTATTTCATTTTCGTCCTCAGAGTTTAGTTTTGAAGGATCGCTAAAGTTTTTATGCCAACGCTGCGCTTTTTCACTTGGAATATATGGGCAGTTTTCTTGTGCGTGATCGCAAACTGTAATGATGTGATCGAAAGGAATATCGCTGTATTCATCTACATGATTTGACGTGTGCTCACTTATGTCGATTCCAGCTTCTTGCATAATGCTTACCGCACGTTTGTTTAGTCCGTGGGTTTCTATACCAGCACTATAAACAGTGACCTTGCTACCGCCATAAAAATTCATAAATCCATGTGCCATTTGACTACGGCACGAATTTCCTGTACAAAGGATTAAAATATTTTTCATACCCACGAATAAAGAGCTTATTTAAATAATAAAGGTTTTTTTTGTGTTAAGATTACTTAAAATATCCGTCGTTTAGCAGACCTTTAATTTTCTCAAGAATTACCTCACTAAGTTTTACATGACTTTGAACCGTCCAACCTGCAACATGCGGCGATAAGATAACATTTGGATGCCTTGTTAAGTAGTCCCATGCTTTAGATGGTGTTGCTGACACATCAAACGCAGCTGTTTCCATTTCAAGTACGTCTAAGCAAGCTCCCCGAATTGACTCGTTTTTAAGTGCATCGATTAAATCGACAGTCACTACTTGATTTCCTCTTGCAGTGTTGATAAGCCAAAAAGGCTTGTGCATTTTTTCAATAAATTCACCGTTTACGTAGTGCAGTGTACTCTCGTCTAATGGCAAATGGAGGCTTATAATGTCGGCACTTTGTTGTATTGTTTCAAGTGAGACTTGTTTGGCAAATGCGTCTCCGAGATGAGGAATGATATCATGGCACAGTACTTTTACATCAAATCCTGAAAGCTTTTCTGCAAACTGTTTCCCCGTGTGTCCATATCCAATAATCCCAATGGTTTTTCCGTCGAGTGCCTCACCACGGTTGGCTTCTCGCTCCCAAATTCCATCACGCACTTCGGCATTTGCTTTCGGAATTTTATTGAACAAACTCAATAACATACCCAGTGCATGTTCGCCAACAGCTGGGCTATTACCTTCAGGAGCAGACAATACCGCAATGCCTAAATTTTCAGCAGCTTTAACATCAATATTTTCCAATCCAGAACCTACACGAGCAATAAATTTTAGGTTAGTTGCCTTGCTTAAAAATGCACTATCAATGGGAAATCGGCTGCGTATTATAAGCCCTTGATAGTTGCTAATTTGTTCTTCAATTTCTTTTTTTGAAGCGGTCGTATTTAGGATGTTTTCAAAGCCCAAATGCTGAAGTCCCTCCACAAGACTGGGATGGTTTGTGTCTACATGTAAAATCCGTATCATGTTAGAATCCTAAAATAATTTTGGCAATATAGAAGAAAAGGAAAATGCCAAAAATATCGTTGCAGGTCGTGATAAAAGGCCCTGTTGCAATGGCAGGATCGATATTGTTTTTGTCTAAAATAATGGGCACAAAAGTGCCAACAAGCGCCGAAACCACAATCACACAAAGCATCGAAAGCGCAATGGTAAAACTAACCATGGTATCGATTCCTAAAAAATACCCAAATACGACAAGTAATCCACCTAAAGCAACTCCATTGATAAGACTAAGTCCAACCTCTTTGAGTAGTCGGTCAAGCAAACTTCCTTTAACAATGTCATTTGCGAGACCTTGAACAATAATAGCCGAAGACTGTACCCCAACATTTCCTGCCATTGCCGCAATCAGTGGCGTGAAAAAGAACAGTGTTTTGTACGTGGGGTGGCGCATAACTTCTTCAAATCCTTCAAGAATATACACACTGCCGAGTCCGCCAATAAGCCCCAAAATAAGCCACGGCAAACGTGCTTTTGTTAAATCAACAATACTATCATCGGCCTCTACATCTGTGGCAATACCTGCCGCCAATTGATAATCTTTATCGGCTTCTTCTTTGATGAAATCTACAATATCATCGATGGTAATTCTTCCCAATAACTTTTTTTCATCGTCAACTACCGGAACAGCTTCAAGGTCATATTTTGCCATAAGTTTTGACACTTCTTCCCCTTCTTCATTTACATTTACAAAATCAACTTTTTGGATGTAAACCGATTTAATTTTAGCGCGGTTATTGGCAGTAAGTAAATCTTTTAGCGACAACCGACCTAATAAAATATCATTGTCATCCACAACATAAATGGAATGTACACGCTTGACTTCTGCCGCTTGAACTCGCATTTCACGTACGCACTTGGTCACGGTCCAATTTTCATTGACTTTCACCAATTCTTTAGCCATAAGACCACCTGCCGAATCTTCATCGTATGTGAGCAGTTCCTGAATGTCTTGGGCGTGTTCTTCATCCGCTATTTGCGCAATTACTTCTGCCTGTCTGTCTTCAGGGAGTTCGGAAATTAAGTCCACCGCATCGTCGGTGTCTAATTCTTCCACTTCTTCTGCGATTTCCTTAACAGAAAGCAGTTCTAAAATAGACTCTCTGATATCTTCATCAACTTCGGTAAGCACATCTGATGTTTTTTCAGAGTCAAGAAGTTTAATCAAGTAAACGCCATCGTCAATGGAGAGTTCATCCACAATTTCTGCAAGGTCAGCGTAGTGGTACTCGCTTGCACGTTTTTTTAACGCAGCGGTATTGTTTTGCTCAATGTCGCTTTTTATTTGCGCTAATAATTCATCATTGAGTTGAAAGGGTGTCATCCGCTATTTTTTGTGTTAGCTCTATAAACTCCGAAACACCCAAGCGTTCTGGGCGTTCATCAAAGATACTATCTTCTTTTAAACTAGCCGAAAGTCCAAACGATTTTAGACTGTTTCGCAAGGTTTTACGGCGTTGTTGAAAGGCAGTTTTAACGACTCTAAAAAATAGTTTATCACTACACGGAAGGGTAAAATCTTGTTTTCGCGTCAGTCGAATTACACCAGATGCTACTTTTGGTGGCGGGTCAAATACAAATCGCGACACATTAAAAAGATATTCGGCATCATAAAACGCTTGGGCCAATACAGACAAAATTCCATATGCTTTTGTTCCAGGTTTTTCACAAATGCGTTCCGCTACTTCTTTTTGAAACATACCAGAAAACTCGGGTACAAGATGGCGTTGCGCAATAACGCTAAACAAAATTTGGCTTGAAATATTGTATGGGAAGTTTCCAATGACAGCTACTTGGTCTTTAAAATAATCGGACAACGAAAGTTTTAAAAAATCACCTTCAATGATGCGATTTTCAAGTTCAGCATAATTAGTTTTTAAGTACTCTACGGATTCTGAGTCGATTTCAATAACGCTTGTGGTAAACGATTTTGGCAGCAGATATTGCGTTAACACGCCCATACCAGGTCCAATTTCTAGCACGTCAGCGTAGCCTTTTCCTGAAAGGGTGTCTGCAATATTTTGCGCTATATTTTGATCGGTCAAAAAGTGTTGCCCTAAATATTTTTTTGGACGAACACTCATGAGTAGGATTTCAAAAACTCCAATCGGCTAGCAAATGCTACCCAATCTTTGGGAAATACACGATATAATTTTTGTACGGCAAGTTGATGCCCAATTTCTTTTACCCAAGTCAAATGTTCGGGCTCTGCACAGTAAAACTGCATGCTAAATGTGGCACCAGTAACGGGCTCAATCCCATCTTCAAACTCCACGCGTAATAAGTCTATTTGTTGTACAGATTTCGCGAGTTCGGGCAATAGTTCTTTATCTACATAGGTCGCCCATTCTTGCTCAATAGCGGGTTCAACAATAAACGTGATGTTATATATTTTCATGCTAATTGATATGGTCAAAACCTGTGTATGGGACCAATGCTTTTGGGATGCGAATTCCTTCAGCAGTTTGATGATTTTCTAACAATCCTGCTACAATTCTGGGCAGCGCCAGCGAGCTTCCGTTTAACGTATGCGCCAATTGTTTTTTGCCTTCATTTGTCTTGTAGCGAAGTTTTAATCTGTTGGCTTGGAAAGACTCAAAATTAGAAACAGAGCTTACCTCTAACCAACGGCTTTGCGCTGTTGAATAGACCTCAAAATCAAATGTTAATGCTGAGGTAAAGCCTAAGTCGCCACCACATAATCGTAAAATCCGATAGGGTAGTTCCAACGATTCTAATAGTTTCCCAACATGCGCCACCATTTCATCCAATGCATTGTACGAATTTTCGGGCTGCTCGATGCGTACCAATTCTACTTTGTCAAATTGATGCAATCGATTTAGTCCACGAACATGCGCACCATAACTTCCCGCTTCGCGTCTAAAACAAGGCGTGTATGCCGTGTGTTGAATAGGCAATTCACTTTCTTGTAATAAACTGTCACGATAGATGTTAGTCACAGGAACTTCGGCAGTTGGAATGAGATACAAATCGTCTTCGTCAACATGATACATTTGCCCCTCTTTATCTGGTAATTGACCTGTTCCAAGCCCAGAGGCTTCGTTTACCATGTGCGGTACTTGTACTTCACTGTATCCGGCAGCAGCGTTAAAATCTAAAAAATAGTTGACAAGAGCACGTTGTAATTTGGCTCCTTTTCCTGTATAAACCGGAAATCCTGCGCCTGTAATTTTCGCACCTAGTTCGAAATCGATCAGCTTGTATTTTTTTGCTAATTCCCAATGCGGAAGCGCATCGTTTTCTAAAGTTGGAATGGCACCTTTTTGAAACACTTCCTCGTTGTCTTCATCCGTGTTTCCCTTAGGTACACTTTGGTGTGGGATATTGGGAAGTTGATAGAGCATTTCTTGCAAGTTGTCTGCTGTTTCTTGCAGTTTGGTTTGTAAGGTTTTTGCAGCAGCTTTTAATTCCGCTGATGCTTCTTTTTTTTGATTCGCTTCAGTTGTAGCGCCTTGCTTAAAAAGTTGTCCAATTTCTTTTGCAATACTATTGGATTGTGCGAGAGTTTGGTCTAGCTCGGCTTGCGTTGCTCGACGTGTTTCGTCTAACGAAAGAAGACGCTCTAAAAGTGGCTTGGCGTCTAAATTACGTTTTTCAAGTGCAGTAACCACCGAATCAAAATGTTGACGAACGTGCGAAGGGATCAGCATAATCGTGTTTTTTACAAAGGTAAAGTATTGTAGGCAGTCAAAATAACCGCTTTATCTTTTTCCAATTGTTTTTGGAGTGTTTCTAGCGAATCAAACTTAAGTTCATCTCGAATACGTTCAATGAGAGATACCTGAATAGGTTGATTATAAATAGATGCTGACCAATCAAAAATATGCACTTCAATACTTCTGTTTTCACCATTAACGGTTGGGTTGGTGCCAATATTCATCATGCCCAAACGCTCTTTGTTTTGAAGTTGAACGCGAACGGCATAAACGCCGTTTTTAGGAATAATTTTATCTGGATGATTTACGGCAATATTTGCTGTAGGAAAGCCAATTGTACGCCCACGTTGTTCTCCTTTTACTACCGTACCAGAAAGGGTAAAGGGATGCCCTAAAAAAGTATGTGCTGTAACCACATCGCCTTCGGCGAGGGCTGCTCTGATTTTGGTTGAACTGATAGAAATTGTGTCAATTTCCTCAGCACTAATTTGCATTACCTTAAAGTCATAGATTTCTCCGAAACGCTTTAGGTCTTCAACGCTTGCCGTTCGGTTTTTACCAAACCGATGATTATATCCGATAATAATTTGATCAATGTTGAGCATTTCTACTAAAAATTCCTTGACATACTCTGCTGCACTAAGCTGCGAAAATGCTTTTGTAAATGGATGAACGACCATGTGCTTTAGCCCTAAATGCGCTAGTGTTTCGGCGCGTTCTTCTAAGGTTTGAATAAGGTCAACAGAAGAGTTTGGCTGCACAACTTTTCTAGGGTGCGGATCAAAAGTGAGCAGTGTTGGCGCACTGCCATTTGCTTTGGCGGTTTCCACCAATTTTGAAATAATCTTTTGGTGTCCTAGATGAACGCCATCAAAAGTCCCTACTGTGACAGTAGTTTTTATTTTGGATGAAAAAGAGGCGCTTTGTGCTAGAATACTCATTTCAGTTCAAGTGCGTTTCCGTTAAACTTATTCATTGCAGTAGGAACGCCTTCTGCCATAAAACACCAAGCGGCCTGCACAGCTTTATCTATAACAAAAGGAAGTGCTTCTGCTTCTTTATTTTTCCATGGTTGCAACACAAAATCGACTTGCTTGCCTTTGCCAAAAGCAGCGCCAATACCAAATCGCAAACGCGCATAGTCGGTCGTGTTTAGTTGTATACAAATGTCTTTTAATCCATTGTGTCCACCATCTGAACCTTTTTTACGTGTGCGTAAAAACCCGAAATCTAAATGAATATCATCTGTAATGACAAGAATATTTTGGAGTGGAATTTTCTTTTGTTGCATCCAATAACGCACCGCTTTCCCACTGCGATTCATAAATGTATTCGGCTTTAGCAAATAAGCAGTTTTACCTTTGTTTGATACTTTGGCAACATCGCCATAGCGCAGGGTTTCAAACGAAACTTCTTTCTCTTTGGCGAGTGCATCAACCACATCAAATCCAATGTTATGACGTGTGCCGGCATACTCAGCGCCAATATTGCCTAATCCAACAATCAAAAAAGATTTCATATCGGGTTTCTTTTTTGTAGCAGACGAAAAAAATGGAATGCGGAATTTCATCTGTGTAAAAATAAAAAAAGCATCTCATTGTGGGTGAGATGCTTTTATATAGTTATTAAAAGAATTTTTATTCTTCTGCAGCAGCTTCTTCAGCTCCTTCTTCAGCACCATCAACTTCTTCTACTTCTTCGGCTTTCACAGAAGTTCTAGAGGTACGTACTTGACATACAACCGTGTTGTCTGGGTGTAAAAATTTAAACGCTTCGTTTGCTAATTCCGTTACATATAGTTTGTTTCCAAGTTCAAGACCTGAAATATCCGCTTCGATAGTATCAGGAAGGTTAGCAGGAATAGCACGTACGCGAAGCTTACGCTTGTTACGACTCAATACACCTCCAGAGTTAAGTACGCCAGGCGCAGCTCCTTTAAGTACCACAGGAATATCCATAGATACTTCTTTATCGTCAAATAGTTGATAAAAGTCGACGTGTAGGATTTTGTCCGACACGGGGTGAAATTGAATATCCTGCAAAATGGCATTAAAGCTTCCGTTATCGCCCAAGTCGA
>CATIMP010000010.1 GCA_949528465.1 Bacteroidota bacterium
TAACTGTCACATTTTGTGTGGCATAGCCTACATAACTAAAGACTAAGGTTTGCCCTTGTGTGGCATTAATTCGATAGTTACCATCAAAGTCTGTGGTCGTTCCCGTATTAGTGCCTTGCACCACTACGGTGGCACCTGGTAAGGGTTGGTTATTTTCGTCCGTTACGGTTCCGGATACGGTTTGTGCGTATAGCACCGTACTCATGAGTGCTAAAACCAGCACTCCTATATGTCGTATATAGTTCATATGATTTCGGTTTTAATAGTTTTGGGGACCAATTTTAGCAATTGCACGCAAACCACCAAATAAAAAATACCATATTCATAATGTTTTTATTAAAAAAGAACGTTTTTTTACGAATTACATCAAAAAATTATTCACTTTACTTTGAAAATCGGGTTTTAGTTAAAATTCTGTTAAATCGCTGTTGTTTTTGATTGGCTGAATTTTTGCATTTCGGTAAGCTTAATGCTTACATATTGGAGGCTTGTCTGCGCTGCTGTATAAAGGAGTTTTACTGAAATAGTTCTCGATACATTCCGACGTTCCGCCGGAAGACTCGAACTGACTTGAACGAAATTCTATACCTAACGCTATACTTTTTTTAGCGTAGCTACTCTATCTAATTTCCCAGTTTGTGTATACTCAAACGCATCTATGCAAACCACTTCTTTGGGGACATGATGCTTGTCTGCGCCCAAGGCTTGAGATGCGAATTTTAAAGCAGCTTGTTTTTCTTTACGATCTCCCGCTATTACTAGAATTAATTTTTCGCCTAGTGCTGCATCTGGAATTCCAACGAAAAAGAATGGAAAATCCATAAACGAAGCTAACTTTTCTTCCAATTGCTCAGGGAATATTTTTTTTCCGCCCGAGTTAATGATAAAATCACGTCTACCCAGTAACTGAAACGACTTTTCAGCTATAAGTTCTACAACATCGTTTGTGCTGATGGGTGTTTTTGAAATGTAGGGCACCGTCAAAACCAAACAGTTATCGGAATCCATAGCAATTCCTATACCAGGCATGGCTAAAAACGGAACGGCTGGATAGGTTACAGGACGTGTAGCCACATGGGTCAGGGTTTCCGTCATGCCATAGGTTTCTATGCAATGCGGATGTTTTTTTGCCAAAGCTTTACGCAGCCTAATAGGAATTGGTGCACCGCCAATAAGTACTGTTTTTAAGTTTCCTAAGAACTTAAATGATGCGCTGGCTTGTAATGGAATCACAGCCGCAAAATCGTATTTTTTATCTCGTAGTTGGAGTGTTGTTTTTGGAGCGATTAGGTCTAAATCCAACCCAATCACCATAGCACGTACCAGCATCATCTTTCCCGCGATGTATTTTAGTGGTAAACAAAGCAGTGCAGTGTCGCCCGGCGATAGTTCAAAAAAAGCAGCGGTTTGTTTAGCAGAGGCTCGCATGGCTGTTTTGGAAACTTCCAAAGGTTTTGGCGCGCCTGTCGAGCCCGAAGTATGTAGTGTTAACGTGGTGCTTTCTTCAAGCCAAGCTTCCAAAAAAAATCCCAATTCTTTTTGTTCGCTAACAGTAGAATTTTGCCATTGTTTTGCTGCCGCCAGCAGGCTATTATTGCTGTATGCTGTTCCGTTAAGTCGAAATTGCGGGTGTAACTCCATCTCAAAAATGATACCCCCAAGATAGGGAATTGTCGTAACGCAATACACCAGCTTTAACTACCAACGGACTGCCGATATTATTGGTAAAAAGGCTTCCTGTTCCAAGTCCTTGCGGAGTTGAGGTATTAAGCGAAGCTGTCCATTGTGCAATGGCGTTTAGCCCAATGTTGCTTTCAAGTGCAGAGGTTACCCACCACTGAATATTGCGTTCTTCCGCAAGACGAATCCATGCTTCTGATGCAGCAAAACCACCCAATAAACTTGGTTTTAGAATAATGTATTGCGGTTTGATGTTATCCAACAATCTACTTTTATCATCGTGCTGCAATACCCCAATAAGTTCTTCGTCTAAGGCAATCGGTAAAGGGGTTTTGGCGCATAAATCGGCTAGTGCATCTACTTGCCCTGCCGCAATAGGTTGCTCAATACTGTGCAAATCGAATGTAGATAAAGTCTTTAATTTCCCTAAAGCTTCATCAGTAGAAAACGCCCCATTGGCATCCACACGGAGTGTCACTTCCTTGGCGGAATAGCGTTCGCGAATTTCTGTTAGCAATTGACATTCTACAGTAAAATCCAATGCCCCAATTTTTAATTTGATGCAATCAAAGCCCGCATCAATTTTGTCAAATACTTGTTGGCGCATATAGGCTACGTCGCCCATCCAAACCAGTCCGTTAATACTAATGGGCTGCTGACCACGACTAAACGCTGTATCAAACAATTGAAATGGAGTAGGGGAATTAAACGATAAAAGCGCCATTTCCACGCCCATTTGTATTGATGGATAATTGGCGCATAGCGCGGTGGTATCTTCTCCCTTTTCTAATGCTTTGCAAACGGCTGCTAATTGCGCTTCAAAATTTGGAACATCATCGCAACTAAGTCCACGGAACAGTCCACATTCCCCTACGCCACGACGACTTCCTTCTACAATCTCAATAAAATAGGTTTCTTTTTGGCGCAACACCCCCCTTGACGTTCCGCTAGGACGTTTAAAATCGAGCATATATTTTTTAAAATTTACCTTCATGACACCAATAATTGGGTGATAAGTAGCACTAAACTTAAGGCGAAAGTGGTTAGCGCTAGCGGCTTTAATAGCGCGTCAAATCCTATATGCGCTTTTATGCGAAGGGTTTTACGAAGTTGTATAAGCAAGGGTATCGCAACAACAATAGGGCAGTAGTGCCAAAGGGAATCTACGATTTGTACTAATCCAACCCCCAAACAGATACTTCCAAATACCAAAAGGACAGCATGATAAGCTTTTGCGTATCTAAACCCCAACAGCGAAGCAATTGTTTTTTTACCCATCGCAGCGTCGTTTTCCATGTCGCGCATGTTGTTTAGATTGAGTACACCTACGCTCAAAAGACCTATTGCCATTGCAAACCATACAATTTGTAGTGGCAATGTTTTTGTTTGCAAAAAATAGGAACCCATGACTGCCAGCCCTCCAAAAAAGAGAAAGACAAACAAATCCCCCATGGCGTAATAGCCGTAAGCGCCTTTGCCTGCCGTGTATTTATAAGCTGCAAAAATAGCCGCAATAGCAAGCGCTAAAAACACCAAAATAGGCTTGATTTCTTTAATGCCAAAAGCAAACGCAATAGTACTGACCGCCAATACAAAACCAATAATTCCTGTAAGAATGATGCCGTTGAAAAGTGTTTTTTTAGAGAGTAATTTTTGTTGCAGTACCCGTTTTGGTCCAACCCTGTTTTCGTTGTCTGTGCCTTTTACACCATCGCCGTAATCGTTGGCAAAATTGGATAGAATTTGAAAGGCGATTGCTGTAAGCAATGTCCCTCCAAAAAGTATCCATGAAAAGTCAGTGTGATGCGTCGCCAATGCGTTGCCCACCACAATTCCTGCTACCGAGAGCGGAAGTGTGCGTAACCGCGCGGCGGAAATCCAAATGCGAAACAACGAAGGTGTAGCCACTATGGGAATTTAGGATACTGCTTAAAGTTAGGCGCTCGTTTTTCTAAAAAGGCATTTTTTCCTTCTTGCGCTTCATCCATCAAGTAATACATTAGGGTGGCATCGCCAGCAAGTTGCATTAATCCGTGTTGTCCGTCCAGTTCTGCGTTCATGCAGCGTTTAAGCATACGCAACGCCAAAGGACTACGTTGCTGCATAATTTGACACCATTCAACAGTAGTATCTTCCAAATCAGCAAGTGGAACAACCTTATTTATCAAGCCCATTTCTAAGGCTTCTTTTGCAGAGTATTGCTGACATAAAAACCAAATTTCACGCGCCTTTTTCTGCCCTACATGGCGTGCTAGATAGGATGAGCCAAATCCACCGTCAAAACTTCCTACTTTAGGACCCGTTTGTCCAAAAATAGCGTTCTCACTTGCAATAGTAAGATCACATACAACATGAAGGACATGTCCACCGCCAATGGCGTAGCCGTTCACCATAGCAACTACCGGTTTTGGAATTTCTCTTATTTTCTTGTGCAAATCCAATACGTTCAAACGCGGAATGCCATCTTCACCTACATAACCACCAACACCTTTTACGTTTTGGTCGCCGCCGCTACAAAATGCTTTTTCGCCAGCACCCGTAAACACGACCACATCAATATCTTCGCGTTCGCGGCAAACGTCCATTGCTTCTAACATTTGATTATTTGTTTCCGGACGAAAGGCGTTGTACACCTTTTCGCGGTCAATGGTAATTTTAGCGATGCCTTTGTAAAACTCAAAGCGGATGTCGCTATACTCTTTTATGGTTTCCCAGTTTCTCATAGTATTAATTTATTTTTTTGTGTTTGCCATTGCCTTAAAATAATCCAACAGCACGGAGTCGTTTAGTTTTCTTGGCGTACAAATTTCTAAAATTTTTGGTTTTTTGGAAGGATTAAAAAATCCACGAAGCGCTTGTTTTACTCCCCAACTTGTTTGTGTACGTTTGTATGTAAATCCGAATGCTTTTGCCATGTCTTTGGCATTTCGCCCGTGAATGGTTTCAAAATAGGTATCATACTTGGGGCTGTCTTTCTCTCCAGGAAGAATTCTGAAAATACCACCTCCTTGGTTGTTTACAATAATAATACGCGCATGATTTGGAATATAATTATGCCATAAGCCGTTGATGTCATAAAAGAAGCTCAAGTCTCCGGTTATAAGCACCATTTGTTTTGGGTTGATTTGTGCTGCACCCATCGCTGTTGCAGTGCTACCATCAATGCCAGCCGTTCCCCGATTACAAAACACTTCCGTTCCCCGGGGTAAATCAAAAAGCTGTATATAACGGATAGAGGAGCTGTTAGCAACTTGCAGATGTGTGTTTTCTGGTAATGTTTTGGCAACCAAATCGAATGCACGAAGGTCAGAAAATGGAATACTATTCAAGTAAGTCTTTCCTTTTTTGAGATAGTTGTGATACCGATTTAAGACTGTAGTTTGGTAATCGTTTTCTTGAAATTGATTGATTTCTTTTACTGCATCAAGCGCAACTTCTGCGGGCGCATTGATATGCTTAGATAAGTAATAAAAAGTATCGTTTGCTTTGGTTTTATCTATGTGAATATGTTGCGCAGCTTTGTGTTTTCTTAAAAAGAATTTGATTTTTTTGGACACAATCATTCCTCCAACTGTAAGCAACAAATCGGGCTTTAGTTCTTCCTCACCTCCGTTTTGTTCTAACTCTATTGGCGCCATAAGGCAATCAATCGCATCAATCGCTGCGGGATGCGAAAAATTGGAGGTTTTCTCTGTAAGCACAAGCACACTTGGGTCTTCTAATAAATTAGTTAAAGCGTTCGCTAAACCAGCATTTGGTTTGGCAACACCTACCAAAATCATCTTGCGCTTTGCGTTTTTCCACGCGGATTTTAATTGTTCAAAATCAGTCTCGATTTTAGGCGTTTTCAGTTTAGTAACTTTTGGAAAAGCAATCGGCGTAGTTGTCATGCCATAAAGCGGTTCTTCCATGGGAATATTTACATGCACGGGACCTTTTGCAGTAGCCGCTAACGCAAATACTCGCTGTAATTCTTTGGTATTATGCGTCTGATGTTTTTGTTGCAAAGCATCAATTTCTTTTTTTGTGGGTTTTGCTGAAAAATAGGGTTGCTTGTTACTGGCAAGTAGCGACGCTGTAGCATGCGATACGTCTGGTTTTAAAGAAGTAGCACCAATCAAATGTGGACCAAAAACACCTTCTTGTTGTATGGTTTGTCCATCTCCAATATCCACGCGATGTGGCATGCGATCTGCCGATAGAATAACCAAAGAAGCTTCGCTGTAAAATGCTTCTGCTACAGCAGGATAGTAATTTAATAACGCAGACCCTGAAGTACAAACCAACGCAACAGGCTTACCTAATTGTTGTGCAATGCCCAAAGCGAAAAAGGCAGCAGCTCGCTCATCAACAAGGCTATATGTATTAAAAAAAGGATTTTCTACAAAACCGTTTGTCAAGGGAGCATTTCTAGATCCTGCCGAAATTACTACATGCTGAATATCATACTGACTACTGAAGTGTACTACGGCTTGCGGCAGCGGAATCTCAGTGTATAACATTTGATGTGATTTAGCATCATTTTTCATAGCTGCGCAAAGGTACAAAACCGCAAATGAGTGTGCTAATTAGCAAATAGTTACAATATACGAAGTAAGGTCTCGGCTTTTTGTTGACTTTCTGCCCATTCCGTTTCGGCATCACTTTGTGCTGTAATACCACCGCCAACATATAATGTCATGCTGTCAGCCGTGAGTGCTGCACAACGTAAGTTTACAAAAAGATTTACGCTGTTATTGGCAATTGGTCCTAAAATTCCTGCGTAATACTTGCGGCTGTGTTTCTCATGCGTGTTCAAAAACTCCAAACTTTCTTTTACAGGAACACCTGCTACAGCAGGCGTTGGGTGAAGTAGCCGAACCACATCAATCGCTGTAGCGTTGCCAAGTGGCATTTCAAAATCGGCACATAAATGCACCAAGTTCCCTGCGCGTTTTGAATAGGTAGAAGATAATTGAATGTTGTTTTTTGGAAAAATTTGTTCCAGTTGCGTTTGAATAAAATCAGTTACTATTTGTTGCTCCTCAACTTCTTTACGGGTCCAAATTGGCGTAGCATCATCAATGTAAGGCAACGTTCCTGCTAGCGCCATGGTCTTACAAACACCTTGCTTGATATTTAGGAGTGTTTCTGGAGTTGCACCCATCCAATCTCCCGTATGTGGATGTGACCAAAAATACACCATAGCGTTAGGGTAGGCGTGCGTCAATTTTAAAAACGATGTTGCCACTGCACCACTCAAGGCTTGTTTGTGCTGTCTGGAAATCACAACTTTTTTAAGGTCGCTACTCATTATTTTATTTTTAGCAGCAGCAACCAACTGCATATAATAGGACTTGTTTTGCGCTTCGCTCTCGCTTTTCACTTCACCAAGTTTAAAGTCATAAGCAGGTACAGTAATTCGTTTTTCGATTTGATTTGGAATGTATGTTTTAGAAGCTTCGGCTAAAAAGGGCACGAATACAAAGCCGCTTTCTGTTATTGTTTTGGTTTGATGATGCGTATCATCTTGTTGCTGATAAAGTATAATTTCTTGCGTTTGTGGCAGTCGAAACAGCACAAAAGGAAGCTGCTTGGCACGAAGCGCATCAAAAAAAGCAATAAACGCATTTTGATTTTCTGGCATATTGGCAACAAAACTACGCACCGAAGTTGTAATAACATAACACGAAATCTACAATTACATTTGAATCAAAAGATGAAGCTTACAATCAGGTTAAAATAACCCGTAGTAAAAAACAGTAAAAAAATTACATAGCTGTGTTTGATAGCGTAGAAAATTATATTACATTTGCAGCCCTTTAAATAAAGGAATAAAGTAAGTATAACGTATGCCAACGATATCGCAACTAGTTCGCAAAGGCCGTAAGGACCTTGTAAAAAAGAGCAAATCCGCTGCTTTGGATTCATGTCCTCAGCGCCGTGGAGTGTGCACACGAGTGTACACAACAACACCAAAAAAGCCAAATTCTGCTATGCGGAAAGTGGCAAGGGTACGTCTAACCAACGGGAATGAGGTGAATGCCTACATTCCAGGGGAAGGCCATAACCTTCAAGAGCACTCGATTGTGCTTGTTCGTGGAGGTCGTGTAAAAGATTTACCTGGAGTTCGTTACCACATTGTTCGTGGAGCTCTTGACACCGCAGGTGTTGAAGGCCGTTTGCAGCGCCGTTCTAAGTATGGTGCAAAGCGTCCAAAAAAGTAAATAGTAGCGATACGTTAAAATGACGTTCAAGCTTGCTTGAACCACTCAAACAAAGAATATGAGAAAAAGAAAGGCGAAAAAGCGCCCTTTACTTCCCGATCCGAGATTCAATGACCAACTGGTCACACGTTTTGTTAATAACCTAATGTGGAGCGGAAAAAAATCAGTAGCTTTTAAAATATTTTACGATGCAATTGATATCGTAGATTCTAAAAATCAAAACGAAGAGAAAGACGCACTCCAAATTTGGAAAGACGCCCTTTCAAACGTTATGCCGCACGTAGAAGTGCGTAGTCGTCGTGTGGGTGGTGCTACTTTTCAAATACCTATGCAAATTCGTCCAGACCGGAAAATTTCTATGGCCATGAAATGGCTTATCGGTTATTCACGTAAGCGTAACGAAAAATCTATGGCGCAAAAACTTGCTGCCGAAATTATTGCTGCCGAAAAAGAAGAAGGTGCTGCCGTTAAAAAACGTACAGATACTCACAAAATGGCAGAAGCAAACAAAGCCTTTTCACATTTTAGATTCTAAAAACGCAGCATAACAATCATGGCAAGAAATTTAAAATATACACGTAACATTGGTATTGCAGCGCATATTGATGCTGGTAAAACCACTACAACCGAGCGTATTTTATACTACACTGGTGTCAGTCACAAAATTGGAGAGGTTCACGATGGTGCTGCTACAATGGACTGGATGGAGCAAGAACAAGAACGTGGGATTACGATTACTTCTGCAGCTACTACTTGTGAGTGGACATTCCCAACAGATCAAGGAAAGCCTGTTGACGGCGCTAAACCGTATCATTTCAATATTATTGACACTCCCGGACACGTTGACTTTACAGTTGAAGTAAACCGTTCGCTTCGTGTTTTAGATGGACTTGTATTTTTGTTTTCTGCTGTTGATGGTGTAGAGCCGCAATCAGAAACGAACTGGAGATTGGCTGACAATTATAAAGTGCCACGTATGGGCTTTGTAAACAAAATGGATCGTCAGGGTTCAAACTTCCTTAATGTTTGTACGCAAGTTCGCGAGATGTTAAAGTCTAATGCTGTGCCAATTGTACTTCCCATTGGTGACGAAGACAACTTTAGAGGTTGTGTTGACTTGGTAAAAAATCGTGCTATCATATGGCATGAAGATAACATGGGTGCTACTTTTGATGTAGTAGATATTCCAGAAGACATGAAAGAAGATGTCGAAAAATTCCGTGGCGAGCTTATCGAAGCCGTTGCTGAATATGACGAAAATCTTTTAGAAAAATATTTTGAAGATCCAGACAGTATTACTGAGGATGAGGTTCATGAGGCTTTGCGTCAAGCTACGCAAGACATGAGTATTATTCCAATGATCTGTGGTTCTGCATTTAAAAACAAAGGAGTTCAGTTTTTGTTAGATGCGGTTTGTCGTTATTTACCCTCTCCCGAAGATAAAGAGGCGATTGTAGGTACTGACCCAGATTCTGGAAACGAAATTTCTCGTAAGCCTTCAGTCAACGATCCTTTTGCTGCGTTGGCGTTTAAAATTGCTACAGACCCATTCGTTGGTCGTTTGGCATTTTTCCGTGCGTATTCTGGACGTTTAGATGCAGGTTCTTATGTATTAAACAATCGTTCTGGGAATAAAGAACGTATTTCTCGTATCTATCAGATGCATGCCAACAAGCAAAACTCCATTGACTTCATTGAAGCGGGTGATATTGGTGCAGCTGTAGGTTTTAAAGATATTAAAACGGGTGATACTTTATCAGCAGAAAAGTCTCCTATCATTTTAGAAAGTATGGACTTCCCTGATCCTGTAATCGGTATTGCGGTTGAACCAAAAACAAAAGCTGACGTTGACAAATTAGGTATGGCACTTGCCAAACTTGCTGAAGAGGATCCAACCTTCCAAGTAAAAACTGACGAAGCTTCTGGACAAACCATCATTTCTGGAATGGGTGAACTTCACCTTGATATTATTGTTGACCGTCTTAGACGTGAGTTTAAGGTTGATGTAAACCAAGGTCAACCTCAAGTAGAGTACAAAGAAGCAATTACAGATTCTACGGATCACCGTGAAGTATATAAAAAGCAATCTGGTGGTCGTGGTAAGTTTGCAGACATTGTATTTACACTTGAGCCAGCGGAAGAAGGTAAATCAGGTTTAGAATTTGTAAATAAAATTAAAGGTGGTAACGTTCCAAAAGAATATATTCCATCTGTTGAGAAAGGTTTCAAACAAGCTATGTCCAATGGTCCATTAGCTGGTTTTGAAATAGATGCTATTAAGGTAACATTGACAGACGGTTCATTCCACCCTGTGGATTCCGATTCACTTTCGTTTGAATTGGCTGCTAAAATGGGTTACAAGTCAGCAGCGAAAGCAGCTGGTGCCGTTATCATGGAGCCGATAATGAAATTAGAGGTGCTTACGCCCGAGGAAAACATGGGTGATATTGTAGGTGACCTTAACCGTCGTCGAGGACAAGTAAACAGCATGGATGATCGTGCAGGTTCTAAGGTTGTTAAAGCCAACGTACCGCTTTCAGAAATGTTTGGTTATGTAACCTCGTTACGTACATTATCTTCTGGTCGTGCTACTTCAACTATGGAGTTTTCACACTATGAACAAACACCGTCTAA
>CATIMP010000011.1 GCA_949528465.1 Bacteroidota bacterium
GTAAATGACTGCAGTTATTCTTTTCGCGATTTTGGTTTTAGTAGGTGTTGCCATATGGCAAATTACCAAGATTTTTGAGCTTTCACAGTTTCGTCAAACTAAAGACGATTCACAAGTTGCTAACGACCAAGACAACCACCGTAACGGACAGTTAATGTTCGCTTTTTTGGTGTTCATTTATTTGATTACCATATATTCATTTTGGGCGTTTGGCGATGTATTACTCCCCGATGCGGCTTCTGAACACGGACAAGATATTGACCGCCTGATGTGGATTTCGTTTGCGCTTATCTTTTTTGTGCAAACCATTACGCAAGCATTATTGCATTATTTCTCTTGGAAATATCGTGGACGTAAAGGACAAAAAGCCCTATTCTACGCTGACAATGATAAACTCGAATTTATTTGGACAATCATTCCTGTTATTACGCTGGCCGGACTTATTATGTACGGACTATTCACGTGGACTTCAATTATGAATATCGAAGAAAATGACGAAGCATTGGTCGTAGAACTTTACGCTCAACAGTTTAACTGGAAGGCACGCTACGCAGGTAATGACGGCGTTTTGGGCGATGCCAACGTACGCTTTTTACAAGATTACGATGGCCTCAATTTGGTTGGAATCGATTCCTCTGATCCAAACGGATTAGACGACGTTGTTGTGCAAGAATTGCACTTGCCAAAAGGACGTCAGGTAATTTTTAAAATGCGTTCGCAGGACGTACTGCATTCTGCATATATGCCACACTTTAGAGCTCAGATGAATTGTGTTCCAGGCATGATTACCGAATTTTCGTTTACACCCACAACGACTACTGAAGAAATGCGCCAAACCCCCGAAATGGCAGCTAAGGTTGAGAAAATCAACAAAATACGATATGAGAATAGTAAAGCTTTAATCGCCGGTGGCGATGAAGCACTTGATGCGTATCAATTTGATTATTTGTTACTTTGCAATAAAATTTGTGGTGCATCGCACTACAATATGCAAATGAAAATTGTAGTAGAAGAAGAAAGAGATTTTAACAAATGGTTGGCTCAGCAAACCACTTTTGCGCAGACCATCCAACAGTAAAAAGATAACTATGGGAGCAGATCACGCACATCACAAAGAAACGTTTATAACAAAGTACATCTTTAGCCAAGACCATAAGATGATTGCAAAGCAATATCTTATCACTGGTTTGATAATGGGAATTATTGGAATTGCTATGTCGCTTTTGTTTCGTTTGCAATTGGCATGGCCCGAAAAATCATTCTGGGTTTTCGAAACCTTTTTAGGAAAATGGGCACCAGAAGGTGTAATGGATCCAAACGTGTATTTAGCTTTGGTAACCATTCACGGTACGTTAATGGTATTTTTTGTACTTACAGCAGGTCTGAGTGGTACGTTTAGTAATTTACTTATTCCATTGCAGATTGGTGCACGTGATATGGCATCTGGATTGTTAAACATGATTTCGTATTGGTTGTTTTTCCTTTCGTCAGTTATCATGATTGCATCGCTTTTTGTGGAGTCAGGACCAGCTGCTGCAGGTTGGACAATTTATCCTCCCCTTAGTGCATTACCACAAGCACAACCCGGTTCTGGACTTGGTATGACGCTTTGGTTGGTATCTATGGCTATTTTTATTGCATCATCATTACTTGGATCGTTAAACTACATCGTAACGGTTATCAATTTGCGTACCAAAGGAATGTCTATGACACGCCTTCCACTTACGATTTGGGCGTTCTTCGTAACGGCAATTATTGGTGTGGTTTCATTCCCTGTATTGCTTTCAGCGGCATTGATGCTTATTATGGATAGAAGTTTTGGAACATCATTCTTCTTATCAGACATTTTTATTCAAGGCGAGGTGCTTCACTACCAAGGCGGTTCCCCCGTTTTATATGAACACTTATTTTGGTTTTTAGGTCACCCAGAAGTATATATCGTATTACTTCCTGCACTTGGAATCACATCTGAGGTATTGGCAACCAATGCGCGTAAGCCTATTTTTGGATACCGTGCGATGGTGGCATCTATTTTGGCAATTGCCTTTTTATCCACTATTGTTTGGGGACACCATATGTTTATCTCAGGAATGAACCCATTCTTAGGTTCCGTATTTACGTTTACGACGCTATTGATTGCGATTCCTTCGGCAGTAAAAGCATTTAACTACATAACCACGCTGTGGAAAGGTAACCTCCAAATGAACCCGGGAATGTTGTTCTCCATTGGATTGGTTTCTACCTTTATTTCGGGTGGTTTAACGGGAATTATTTTAGGAGATAGTACCTTAGATATTAACGTACACGATACGTATTTTGTAGTGGCACACTTCCATTTAGTGATGGGAATTTCGGCACTTTACGGATTATTCGCAGGGGTTTATCATTGGTTCCCAAAGATGTTCGGTAGAATGATGAACAAAAATCTAGGATATGTACACTTTTGGGTAACAGCAATTTGTGCCTATGGCGTTTTCTTCCCCATGCACTTTATTGGTATGGCAGGATTACCGAGACGTTACTATTCCAATACAGCGTTTCCATACTTTGACGACCTTGCTAACATTAACGTAATTATTACCATTTTCGCGCTTATTGCAGGGGCAGCACAGTTGGTCTTCCTATATAATTTTATCGCTAGTATTTTCTACGGTAAGAAGGCAGTTCAGAATCCATGGAAGTCGAACACACTCGAGTGGACAACACCTGTAGAACACATACACGGAAACTGGCCAGGTGAAATTCCTCATGTAGAACGTTGGGCTTATGACTACTCTAAGCCAGGGTACGACGAGGATTTTATCCCACAAAACGTTCCCTTAGCCGAAGGCGAAGAAGAACTTCAACATTAAATGAAAGCCCCGTTAAGGGGCTTTTTTGTTTTCCGTATCTTTGGATAGATGAATGAACATCTAGATCCAACCGGAGAACAACTAAATCGCGAAGACCATGACATTGATCGTGCGTTGCGCCCGCTTAGTTTCGACGATTTTAGCGGACAGCCGCAAGTACTTGAAAACCTCGAGATTTTTGTCGCTGCTGCCAACCAGCGCGAAGAACCCCTTGACCACACGCTTTTGCACGGCCCTCCCGGATTGGGTAAAACTACATTGGCGCATATTCTCGCACATGAGCTGGACGTTAGTCTTAAACTCACATCAGGGCCTGTTTTAGACAAACCCGGTGACTTAGCAGGACTACTCACAAATCTTCAACCCAGAGATGTATTGTTTATTGACGAAATACATCGGTTGAGTCCCATTGTGGAAGAGTACTTGTATTCTGCTATGGAAGATTACCGCATTGATATTATGATTGAAACAGGGCCTAATGCGCGTTCTGTTCAAATCGAATTAAGTCCGTTTACATTAATTGGTGCTACCACACGATCGGGATTACTCACCGCACCCATGCGCGCGCGTTTTGGCATCAACAGTAGGTTGGAGTATTATTCTACAGAAATATTGGCGGGAATTGTAACCCGGAGTGCAGCCATCCTAAACATACCTATTGAAAATAAGGCTGCCATTGAAATTGCCAGTAGAAGTCGTGGTACGCCACGAATTGCCAATGCGCTTTTACGCCGTGTGCGCGATTTTGCACAAATCAAAGGAAATGGAACGATTGATTCATCCATTACACAAATTGGTCTAAAAGCATTAAATGTTGATGTGAATGGACTAGATGAAATGGATAACAAAATCCTAACTACGTTAATAGACAAATTTAAGGGTGGACCCGTAGGTATCAATACACTTGCCACTGCGGTTTCCGAAAATGGCGAAACCATTGAAGAAGTCTATGAGCCGTTTTTGATACAGGAAGGCTTTTTGGTGCGTACTCCTCGAGGTAGAGAAGTAACCGAAAAAGCGTATAAACACCTAAACAGAACAATGCCGAATACACAAAAAGGATTATTTTGAACCTGGCTGAGCGTCATGCTGCTGTCGTAAAGCAAATTGCTCAACGCCTTGGGTTTATGGCCTGCGGGATTTCTAAAGCTACTTTTTTGGAAGAAGAAGCCCCACGCTTAGAATCGTGGCTTTCTCAAAGTCATCATGGTGAAATGGGTTATATGGTACGTAATTTTGACAAGCGTTTAGACCCACGAAAACTTGTTCCAGGTGCAAAAAGTGTGGTATCGCTTTTATACAATTATTTTCCTAACACAACTCAAACTGACAAAGACGCACCAAAACTTGCACGCTATGCGTATGGAAAAGACTATCATCGTGTAATCAAGGACAAACTCTTTGAATTTATGCATGAAATTCAAACTGAAATTGGCGCTGTAGAAGGACGTGTTTTTGTAGATTCTGCGCCTGTTTTAGAAAAAGCGTGGGCTGCTAAAAGCGGTTTGGGCTGGGTTGGTAAAAACACCAATTTGATACGAAAGCAAAACGGCTCCTATTTTTTTATTGCGGAGCTTATTATCGATTTAGAACTTACTCCCGATGGTACAGTAACAGACCACTGCGGCTCGTGCACCGCTTGCTTAGATGCTTGTCCTACAGATGCGTTTGTAGCTCCTTACAAGTTAGATGCCAGTAAGTGTATTTCGTATTTTACCATTGAGTTAAAAGATGCTATTCCAACAGAAGTAAAGGGGCAATTTGACAATTGGGCATTTGGCTGTGATATATGCCAAGAAGTTTGTCCATGGAATCGGTTTGCTACACCACATAACGAGCCTGAGTTTGAGCCCAGTTCTGAACTCATGCAACTCTCTAAAAATGACTGGAATGAAATCACAGAAGAGCTCTATAATAGGTTGTTTGAAGCCAGCGCTGTAGAGCGCACAAGTTTTGCAGGACTAAAACGCAATTTGGAGTTTTTAAAATAACAAGAATTCAATACCTTTCAGACTTCAAAACATGACATATGAGTCAAGAAAGCAAACGGCGCGAGGCATTAGTGTATCACGCGAAGCCAAAACCGGGAAAGCTTGAAGTAAACCCAAGTAAACCATATACAACCCAACGCGATTTATCCTTAGCGTATTCACCAGGCGTAGCCGAACCTTGTTTGGAAATAGAGAAAGCCACCGAGAACGTATATAAATACACCAACAAAGCCAATTTGGTCGCCGTAATTTCCAACGGAACAGCGGTACTGGGGTTGGGCGATATAGGCCCTGAAGCCTCCAAGCCTGTAATGGAAGGAAAAGGATTATTGTTTAAAATTTTTGCGGGCATTGACGTTTTTGATATTGAAGTAGACACCAAAGATGTTGATGCATTTGTAGAAACGGTAAAAAATATTGCACCCACTTTTGGGGGTATAAATTTGGAGGATATCAAAGCGCCAGAGGCATTCGAAATAGAGCGCCGCTTGGTAGAAGAACTTGATATTCCTGTTATGCACGACGACCAACACGGGACTGCAATCATTTCTGGCGCGGCATTACTCAACGCTGTTGAGTTGGCAAACAAAGAGATGAGCTCCATTAAAATGGTTATTAGTGGCGCTGGTGCGGCTGCGATTTCCTGTGCAAGGCTATATCGCGCTTTGGGCGTATTGCCTCAAAATATGATGATGACCGATAGTAAAGGAATCATCAGAGCGGACAGAGAAAACCTGACTGCTCAAAAGAAAGAATTTGCCACTTCAATAGATGTGCATACACTTGAAGAGGCACTTATTGGAGCCGATGTTTTTATTGGACTTTCTAAAGCAAATATTATGACAGCAGCTATGTTAAAGTCTATGGCTGCGACTCCCATAGTATTTGCGATGGCAAACCCAGACCCTGAAATTGATTACAACGTTGCGGTTTCTACTCGCGAGGATGTCATTATGGCAACAGGCCGCTCGGATTTTCCTAATCAAGTGAACAACGTGCTTGGTTTTCCATTTATTTTTAGAGGGGCATTGGATGTTAGAGCTACTAAAATAAATGAAGCCATGAAAATGGCAGCAGTTAAAGCCTTAGCCGATTTAGCAAAAGAAACGGTTCCCGAACAAGTCAATATTGCCTATAGCACCACCAAACTCGCCTTTGGAGAGAACTACATCATCCCTAAACCTTTTGATCCACGACTGATTACTACCGTACCCATGGCAGTAGCTAAAGCAGCTATGGAAAGTGGTGTAGCGCAAGCTCCAATAACAGATTGGAATCAATACCAAGAGCAGTTGCATCAACGAACGGGGACGGACAAAAAATTGGTTCGTTTGATTACAAGTCAAGCCAAGCGTAATATGCAGCGTGTGGTATATGCTGAGGCAGATGAGTTAGATGTACTCAAGGCTGCCCAAATGGTCTATGAAGAAGGAATTGCACATCCTATTTTGTTGGGGAACAGGGAGCGTATTTTAGAGCTTATGGAAACTTTGGAGTTCGAAGCGGATGTTCCCATTATCGATCCTAAGAATGATGACCTAAAAGAACAACGTGAAGCATATGCTGAGACCTATTGGAAATTACGTCAGCGCAGAGGAGTAACCCTTTACGATGCTCAAAGCAGAATGCGTGAGCGCAATTACTTTGCCGCTATGATGGTGCGTGAAGGCGACGCTGACGCCATGATATCAGGCTACAGTCGAAGTTACCCGAATGTGCTTAAACCTGTATTGCAAGTTATTGATAGAGCTGAGGGTGTGAATCGTGTTGCCACGACAAACTTGATGATTACCAATCGTGGGCCATTGTTTTTGGCAGACACCTCTATCAATATCAATCCAAATGCTAAAGACTTGGCAAAAATTGCTCAAATGACATCCTACACAGCTACACTTTTTGGCATGCAGCCCAAAGTAGCCATGCTTTCGTATTCTAATTTTGGATCGTCCAAAAATGAAGATGCACAAAAGGTAAATGAAGCGGTTTCGTTGTTGCATCGTTATGTGCCACAGATCGACGTTGACGGGCCTATTCAAGCTGATTTTGCGTTGAATAAAGCCATGCGCACAGCAAAATTCCCATTCTCAAAAATTGCAGGAAAAGAGGTGAACACACTTCTTTTTCCAGATTTGAATGCCGCAAATATTGCCTATAAGTTGATAAAAGAATTAGACGGCGCACTTTCCATTGGCCCTATTATGATGGGGCTAAAACACGCAGTGCATATTCTGCAATTGGGTGCAAGTGTTGACGAAATTGTTCACATGACAGCGGTAGCTGCTGTGGATGCACATAACAAGAAATCATGATTACACAACTAAACGGGAGACTCGTAAGTAAAACACCTACAACACTTGTTATTGATTGTGGAGGTGTTGGATATGAAGTCCACATTTCGCTACACACATTTGGACAATTGCCTGAAGATGAACATATTATAATCTACACGCACCACCAAGTGCGCGAAGATGCACAAACGCTTTATGGCTTTATGGCGCAAGTAGAACGTAGTGTATTTCGTTTGTTGTTGAGCGTGAGTGGAATAGGTGCTAATACAGCACGCACCATGCTGTCGTCCATGACGCCGCATGATGTGGTGCAGGCAATTCAAACCGATAATGTTGCTGCCATACAAGCAATAAAGGGTATTGGTGCCAAAACAGCGCAGCGTGTAATTGTTGATTTGAGAGATAAGGTAACCGGCCTTTTAGACGAAGGAGAAATTAGCACGACTTCAAACAATACACAGCGTGACGAAGCGTTATCTGCATTGAGTGTCTTAGGCTATCCAATAAAACAAACACAAAAGATAGTGGATACGTTGTTGCAAGCAGAGCCAAATATGCCTGTGGAACGAATTATCAAAAATGCGCTCAACAAACTGTAATGAACATACGTATCTGTAAAAAAGGCGGCTTATTTTTTGTGCTTATTTTGGCAATGACTTCTACTGTTTTTGCACAAAATTTAACTTCAAAAGACAGCCTACTATTAGCGCCGAATTTGCAGCAAATTGCACTCAAGCAAAAACCAACTTCATTTGCAGCCTCTTACACCTATGACCCAAAACTCAATTTATATTTCTACAATGTAAAAGTGGGTGAGATTAATGCCGAGCAGCCACTAGTGCTTACGCCAAACGAATACCGCAAACGCGTAGTAGCAGAAAAAACCCGCACTTATTTTAGGGAAAAACAGCAAGCTCTTGCAGGTTTGGTTGATGACGCGGAAACCCAAGATGACTTACTTCCAGATTATTACGTAAACTCTAAATTTTTTGAATCTATTTTTGGGAGCAATGAAATTAACATTCGCCCTCAAGGTTCAGCAAGTATTGATTTAGGCTTACGCTATCAAAAATCGGGAAATCCAAGCTTGTCTCCGAGAAACCAAAGCAGTCTGGGATTTGATTTTAATCAACGCATCAACCTTAGTTTATCTGGAACTATTGGAACCCGACTTAAAGTAAACGCCAATTATGACACCCAATCTACTTTTGACTTTCAGCGCGTTATAAAATTAGATTTTTTCCCAGAGGATTTGGTGCCAAGTAGCGTCTCAAACACCATTAACAAGGGGAAAGAACTTGTCAAAAAAGGGGGAAATGCGCTTGATAATGCTAAAAGGTTAGCTGAACAAGGTATTAGTGGAAACGAAGATGGTATTCTCCAAAAACTAGAAGTGGGAAATGTGAGCATGCCTCTCAATAGCTCTTTAATTTCAGGAGCACAGAGTTTGTTTGGTGTAAAAGCACAACTCAAATTTGGCAATACAGACATAGCTGCCGTTATTTCTGAACAGCGTTCCCAGACCCAAACCATACAAACCAACGGCGAAGGCACCCTTGAAGAATTTTCGCTTTTTGCACTTGATTACGAAGATAACCGTCACTTTTTCTTAGCCCAATATTTTAGAGATGTTTATGACGCATCGGTTAAAACTTATCCGTATATCAATTCACCTATTCAAATCACTCGATTGGAAGTTTGGGTTACCAATCGTTCGGCGCGAACCAACAACGTGAGGAACGTCTTAGCACTCCAAGATTTGGGAGAAACAAATCCTGATGTGGTGTTACTAGACGATTTAGCACCTAACTTTTTCAATGCTGCCCCTGGTGCTTTTCCTGCGAACAATGCCAACAAACTCGACCCCTCAGAAATTGGAGGTACTGGACTACTTACAACTGATATCCGCGACATCGCCACTGCTAAAAATGGTTTTGGAACACTTAGCTCTAGTGTTAATGAAGGCCGTGATTACGCCGTTTTGGAAAGTGCCAGAAAACTAAATCAATCCGAATATACGCTTCACGATCAATTGGGATATATTTCCTTAAATCAGCCGTTGAATAATGACGAAGTAATAGCGGTTGCTTTTCAATACACTGTTAACGGACAAGTATATCAAGTAGGAGAATTTTCGGCTGATGGTATTGCCGCAACCACAGTTAGCGGAACGGCTCAAACAGTTGTGGTAAACAACAATAGTTTGGTACTTAAAATGTTAAAAAGCTCAGTGCTTGACGTGTCTCAGCCTGTATTTGATTTAATGATGAAAAACATCTATAACATTGGCGCATTTCAACTTGAGCAAGAAGATTTTATTTTCAATATTTTATACACCGACCCCTCTCCGGCAAACTTTATCAGACCAGAAGACGCAGACGCATGGCCCGAAGGAACAGACGAACGGATTTTGCTAAATCTTTTTGGATTAGATAAACTGAACATCTATCAGGATGCGCAAGCAGAAGGCGACGGATTTTTTGATTTTATTAGCGGAATTACCGTGTTGCCCGAACAAGGACAAATCATTTTTCCCAGCGTTGAACCTTTTGGATCATACCTTTTTGATTTGCTCAAGTCTAACGACCCACAAGAAGATTATTCAGACAGAAGTCGCTATAATGCAAATCAGAAAAAGTATGTATTTAAGGAAATGTATGACATCACAAAGCAAGATGCTGCAGACTTCCAACGTTACAATAAATTTGAATTAAAAGGACGGTATAAGTCTTCAGGAGGAGGACAAGGTATTGCTCTTGGCGCATTCAATGTTCCTCGTGGTTCGGTACGAGTTACGGCTGGTGGCAGATTGCTTCAAGAAGGATTAGATTACACCGTAAACTACCAACTTGGACGGGTTACCATATTAAACGAAGGGATTAAAAATTCAAATGTTCCTATTGAAGTATCTACCGAAAGCAATACGTTGTTTGGACAACAAAACAAACGCTTTATGGGCTTTACGGCCGAACATAAAGTCAATGATGATTTGATTGTAGGGGGAACGTATATGCGACTAAGCGAACGTCCACTTACACAAAAAGCGAACTATGGCGCAGAACCTGTAAACAACAGTATGTTTGGATTGAGCGGAACGTTTTCAAAAGAGATTCCGTTTTTAACTCGCATGGTAAATAAACTGCCGCATATTGATACGCAAGTGCCATCTAATGTTTCAATTCGTGCCGAGGCCGCATATTTACAGGTGGGTACACCAAAAAGCACTGAACTTAACAATGTAGCAACCTCATACATTGACGATTTCGAAGGAACCCAAACCAACCTTGATATTCGGGATACGTATTCGTGGTATTTATCTAGTGTGCCTGCACATTCAGATCAACTTCCTATTGCTGGTGCTAATGCTGGTTTAGATGATATCAGCTCAGGGTATCAACGTGCAAAGCTCTCCTGGTACAATATTGATCCATTGTTTTATTCCAGAAGACGTCCAGGCGGTATTTCTGATAATGACCTTTCTACAAGTGCTACACGACGGATTTTTATCGACGAAATTTTTCCTCAGCAAGATGTAGTTCAAGGACAATCCACAGTGCAATACACTTTTGATTTAGCCTATTATCCTGCCGAGCGCGGGCCATATAACAATGCGGCTAATTTTGGTGCAAACCCCCAAGAAAGCTGGGCGGGAATTACACGCGCTATGACCACAACCGATTTTAGCCAATCGAACGTTGAGTATATTGAATTTTGGTTACTTGATACGTTCTCAGAACAAACAAGTACCTCGGACGATTTGGGTGAATTGGTATTTCATTTAGGAAATATTTCAGAAGACGTATTGAAAGATGGACGTAAGCAATACGAAAATGGATTACCTGCTGCGGGACAAAACACGGCAACAAATAACACCTCGTGGGGAACGGTTCCTGCAACGCAATCGCTTGTATATGCTTTTGATGCTGATGGGCAAAATCGCGCACTGCAAGATGTAGGTTTGGACGGGCTTACGGATGATGAGGAACGCCTAATTTACACCAATGGACCAGCTGAAGATCCTGCGGGTGATAACTATACCTATTTTGCTCAAGGCAGTGGTTCTATTCTTGAACGCTACAAAAATTACAATGGTACACAAGGCAACTCGCCACTTGAAGTAACCGAACAATTCCGTGGATCCTACACCATACCCGACGCTGAGGACCTGAATCAAGATAACACCATGAATACCATAGATCGATATTTTCAGTATCGCATTCCTATTGGTAAAAACATGCAAGTTGGTGGGCATCCCTTTTTAGTTGACGTTCGTGAAAACGACAATATTGAGTTGCCAAATGGCCAAGTGACATCGTCTAGGTGGTTGCAGTTTCGTGTTCCTGTAGTGCCAGATTATTACGACAACCCTAAGTATAGTAGTTTTTTTGAACGCATATACGACATGGCCGATTTGCGCTCAATTCGCTTTATGCGAATGATGGTTACGGGCTTTAGTAATCCAACAGTGTTTCGTTTTGGCGCATTAGATTTGGTTCGCGCCGATTGGACACGTGTTGTGAATCCACTCAATACAGATGAAATTCCACACCCAAATACGCAGCTTGAAGTAAGTGCCGTTAACGTGTTGGAAAACGAAACACGAACGCCAATTCGCTATAAACTTCCGCCGGGTATTGTGCGTGAAACCTTGAATAGCTACAATAATCTTATTCGTGAAAATGAGCAATCATTATCCCTGCGTGTAAAAGGTTTAGCACCAGAAGATGCTGAAGGGGTATACAAACATTTGGATTTGGACATGCGCCAATACAAACGACTCCGCATGTTCTTGCACGCCGAGTCGATATCGGGTGAAAACCCGCTTCCGGGAGAAGGCGCACAAGAAGATCTTGATGAACGTTTGGTGGCATTTATTCGGTTGGGAACAGATATTACAGAGAATTATTATCAAATCGAAATCCCACTTAAACCCACAGCATACACGGACGGGGTTTCGAATAATTTAAGTGCTGAAGAGGTTTGGCAAACGGCAAGTAATGAGATAGACCTCCCAATCGAATTATTGACCCAACTTAAAGCAAAGTCCATTTCGAATCGCAATATTAAAGGGGCAACATATTTTGACGAGGAACTAAATCCAATAAATGAGTTTGATCCTTCTTCAAGCTTGCCTGGAGATAAAAAATACAAATTGGCAATTCGAGGAAATCCAACGTTGGGTGCCATACGTACATTGGTTGTTGGGGTAAAAAACCCAAACACCACAGCAGGTAAAAACTTGAGCGGAGAAGTTTGGTTTAATGAGCTTCGTTTATCGGAAATTGATTCTCGTGGAGGATGGGCAGCTGTGGGTACTATGGATGCCAACCTTGCAGACTTTGCCAACGTTACCGTAAATGGAGCTATTTCAACTGTCGGATTTGGCGCTATTGACCAATCGCCAAACTTGCGAAGCCAAGACGACACTCGTTCCTATGGCGTAACCACAAGTATCAATGCAGGGATGTTATTTCCTAAAAAATGGGGATTGGTGTTACCTGTAAGTTACAGCTATAATCAAGAAGTAATTACGCCAAAATACGACCCGTATTACAGAGACATTGAGCTTCAAGACCGTTTAGATACAGCTACGCGAGAATCGCAGCGCGACTCTATTCGTGACCAAGCGATTAGCGTTTCTAAACTCAAAAGTATTAACCTCATTGGCGTGCGAAAGCAGCGCAGTGCGGAGGCAAAACAAAACTTCTTTGACATTGAGAATCTAGATTTTTCGTATTCCTATAACGAAGAAAAACGCAACGATTTTGAGATTGAAGATTACGCCTATCAAAATGTGCGACTGGGTGCAGGCTACAACTATTCATTTAAGCCACTTTCCATAAAGCCACTGGGTAAAGTAGAAGCGATATCGACAAAAAAATACTTACGCTGGCTTTCGGAACTCAATCTAAATCTTTTGCCAAGCTCCGTAACATTGGGAGCCAATATCAATCGAACCTTTCAAAGTCAACGGTTTAGGCAAGTGTATTTAGAAGGCGTAGATGCGTCTAACCAAATTGCATTACCAGACTTACAACAACGCAACTATTTGTTTGATTGGCTTTTTACCGTAAACCACAATTTGACAAATTCCCTTCGTTTAGATTTTTCTGCGTCGAGTCGAAATATTGTACGTAACTACATGCAAGATGGCCCTTCGGGATCAACGCAAGTGAATACGGAACTCGACATTTGGGACGGCCTTTGGGACATGGGGCAAATGGACCGATTTGATCAATCTGTTGGTGCAACCTATCAAATTCCATTCAGCCTGTTTCCTATGCTTTCATTCTTAGATGGCACCTATTCTTATACGGGGAATTTTAATTGGCAACGTGGCTCATCATCCCTGGCAAATGTTGTTGACCAAAACAATAATACGCTTGGAATTGTACATACCATTCAAAATGCCAATACTATTCAATGGAACGGCTCTGCCAATATGCAGGCACTTTACAGTAAAATTGGTTTAAAGAAAAATACCAATAAAAGAGATAAGAAGAAGCCAGAAGTCCGGCTAAAAAATACGTTGGTGGGTGTGCTTACGGCATTGCGCAGATTACAGTTTACGTATAGCGAAAACAACGGAACGGTGCTTCCGGGCTATACCCAAAATATTGGTTTTTTAGGAACATCAAACCCAGGGTTTGAATTTGCTGTTGGACGCCAAAACGACATTCGCTTCGAGGCTGCGAAACGTGGTTGGCTGACCGAATTTCCAAACTTTAACCAAGCATACACAACGGTGCACAACACCGACATGAGCTATAATGCAGAAATCGGCTTGTTGCCAGGGTTACAACTTGATCTTACTGGAAATCGAAGTTTATCGGAGAACTTTTCTGAGAACTTTAGCGTGGTTAATGGAACCTACAATGCGCTTTCACCAAGAATCTTTGGAAACTTTGAAATTTCAACTATTATGTTAAAAACCGCTTTCAGTGGAAGTGGATTGGAATCGCAAGCTTTCGAAGATTTAAAAGCCAATCGCTTAACCATCGCGCAACGTTTAGCAACGGCACGTGGAGTTGCGCCTGGAGATGTAGACGCCGACGGCTATCCAAGAGGATTTGGAAAAACGAATCAAGCGGTACTTATTCCCGCCTTTTTGGCTTCGTATGTTGGCACCGACCCCAACAGTGTTAGTATGGAAGCTAAACGTTCGTTTCCATTGCCAAATTGGAACTTGCAGTATACAGGGCTGATGCGTTTAAAATCTTTCAAAAAACGCTTTAACCGATTTGCAATTGCACACGGATATCGCGCCAGCCATACGCTGAATGCATTTACCACAAACTTAGAATATCAGCCCAATGCAACCGATCAGTCGGGGAATTTGATGAACAAAATTTTATATACTAATGTGAATTTAGTAGAGCAATTCAATCCCCTTGTTAAAGTAGATTTTGAGCTTAAGAATAGCTTGCAACTTTCTGCAGAGGTGCGTAAAGACCGTGCGCTGTCGTTATCTTTAGACAATAATTTACTGACCGAAACCTCTGGCGATGAATTTATTGTGGGAATGGGCTACCGAATCAAGAATGTGAAGTTTAAAACCAATATTGGTGGAAAATCAACCAACTTACGCGGTGACATCAATATTAAAGGAGATTTATCAGTACGTGACAACATTACATTGATACGAAATTTGGACGTGCTGAGCGACCAAGTAACTGCGGGTCAACGCTTGTGGTCATTGAAAATTTCTGCCGATTATGCGCTGTCGCGCAACTTTACGGCACTCTTCTTCTACGACCATGCATTCTCAAAATTTGCCATTTCTACCGCTTTCCCACAAACCAACATTCGATCGGGAATAACCTTGCGTTATAATTTTGGAAATTAGGAGGTTTTTATACTACATTTAGCCAAAATTCTGACATGAATATTCCACAAGATTTAAAATATACGCAAGACCACGAATGGGTACGTATTGAGGGCGATGAGGCAACAGTTGGCATTACAGATTTCGCGCAGAGTGAGTTGGGCGATATTGTATATGTAGAGGTTGAAACAGAAGGTGAAACACTGGCAAAGGAAGCCGTTTTTGGAACGGTTGAAGCTGTAAAAACGGTCTCAGATTTGTTTGTGCCGCTTTCGGGAGAAATTGTAGCGTTTAACGACCAGTTGGAAGACACACCAGAGCTTGTAAATGATGATCCGTATGGCGAAGGTTGGATTGTGAAAATAAAACTGAGCGAGCCATCCGAAATTGCAGCCTTACTTTCAAATGAAGGCTATCAAGCGGTCATTTCTTGATTTGAAATGCACCTCATAAATTTATTTAAATTTAACCACTAAAATTATTATTTTAGCAAATAGCTAAACAAATCAAATGCAATCAAAGAAAAATCCTAAAGCTGATTTAAGAAAAAACAGTAGCCTATACTTTGCTATTGGCCTGTGTGTAGTGTTGTTTATTGCTTGGCAAAGTATCGAGTGGAAAACATATGACAAATCCATGTATGGCTATGAAGCCTTAGACGTGGAGCAAGACGATGATGAGCTTGTCCCTTTAACGGAGCAAATTAAAACACCACCACCGCCACCACCGCCACCAGCACCCGAGATTATTGAAGTGGTAGAGGACGAAGAGGAAGTGGAGGAAACCGTGATTGAATCTACTGAAACGACTCAAGAAGAAATTATTGAAGAAGTAGAGGTAATGGAAGAAGAATTGGACGTTGATGTTCCTTTTGCCATTATTGAAGATGTACCACTATTTCCAGGTTGTGAACGCGTTAAAAAATCGGAACGTAGAAAGTGCTTCCAAGAAAAAATCCAGCGTCACATTGCCAAAAATTTCCGCTATCCAGAAATTGCCCAAGAAATGGGTATTCAAGGAAGGGTATATGTACAATTTATTATTTCCAAAGATGGTTCTATTACAGGTATTCGCACACGGGGGCCAGATAAAAACTTAGAAAAGGAAGCAAACCGTATAATTTCGAAGCTTCCCAAAATGACTCCGGGAAAACAGCGTGGACGACCCGTTCGTGTACCGTTTAGTATTCCCATTACCTTCCGTTTACAATAACATAAGCCCGACAGTTGTCGGGCTTTTTTTTTGGTAAAATTTTTGTATGTTTGGTTTAACAAATCTTAAACACTTATGCAATGGAATCCAAAAAAAGCCCAAAAGCAGACCTGACCAAAAACAGTAAATTTTATTTCGCCATAGGTCTTTGCCTTGCACTTCTACTTTCATGGCAACTTATTGAGAAAAAAACATACGATGATTCACCCATAGATATTGGTGTTTTAGATATTGAAGATGATGACGATGAGGAAGTTCCATTAACCGAACAACTAAAAACACCACCGCCTCCGCCACCGCCGCCTGCCCCTGAAATTATACAAGTTGTAGAAGACGAAGAGGAAGTTGAAGAAACAGTGATTGAATCTACGGAAACCACTCAGGAGGAAGTAATAGAGGATGTTGAAGTTTTGGAAGAAGAATTGGATGTTGATGTTCCCTTTGCCATTATTGAAGATCCAGCCGTTTTTCCAGGGTGTGAGAATTTAAAAAAACAGGAACTTAAAAATTGTTTCCAAGAAAAAATACAACGGCATATAGCTAAAAATTTCCGCTACCCAGAAATTGCACAAGAAATGGGAATTCAGGGACGTGTTTATGTGAGTTTTATTGTTGATAAAGATGGTAATATTGCAGGTATTCGTACCCGTGGACCAGATAAAAACTTAGAAAAAGAAGCCGCACGGATTATAGGTAAATTGCCTAAAATGGTACCCGGAAAACAACGTGGACGTCCAGTTCGCATGCCATTTAGTATTCCGATAACTTTCCGTTTGCAGTAAGCATTACGCCCAGATGTCTGTTTTGAACTATTAACATTGCGTAACCTGCTTTTGTACAGTATCTTTGCATTCTAAATGTAGAATTGCAATATGCTTGCAGACACCCAAAAATCGCCTACGCTTTCGCTTCTCA
>CATIMP010000012.1 GCA_949528465.1 Bacteroidota bacterium
AGCATTTCGCGCATCATGGTTTCTATCCCATTTTTAAGGGTAAATGTTGAAGAAGGGCAACCGCTACAGGCACCTTGAAGCACCACATGCACCGCCTTTTCGGTTTCATCAAAAGATTGAAATACAATATTCCCTCCGTCAGAAGCTACGGCAGGCTTGATATACTCATCCAAAATGCGAACAATTTCCTGTTCTGTATCTGTGTAGTTGGGTTGTGCTTGTTCTGGCGTTTCATTGGCGGGCACAAATGTAGACGCCAGTATAGGTTTATCTTCAGCAATATACTCACGAATAAAAGTGCGTACTTGTTGCATCACTTCTTCCCAGGAGGTAATTTCATATTTGGTAACCGAAACAAAGTTTTCGTCCATATATACCTCTTTCACAAAAGGAAAATGAAACAAGGCTTGCGCTAAAGGAGCGTCTTTGGTGGCGTCTATCGAAGTAAACTCCACACTTGCAGGCACCAATTTTTTGTTGGCTACAAATTTCATCACAGCCGGATTTGGCGTGCTTTCCGCATATACGCTCGCAGGTGCTGTCTTTTTTTCTTTAAGGATAGTTCCGCCTTCAGCGATGTATTTTTCCAGTTGGTCGTGAACTTCATCTTGCACCTCGTCCCATTCTACAATAGGAAAACGCTCTAGCGTAAGTTGAGTACTACTCAACATAACCGCCTTAACAAACGGCAAATAAAACAGTTGCTGCGCCAAAGGTACCTCGGCAGCTTCAGCTACATTATTAAAGGCATAAGCACGATCTACCAAAGGCGTATCAGTAGCAAATACAAGCAAATCGGGATTATCAGACGGAAGGATACGAAAACAACTCATAGGCTTTTTATGCAAAAATACGCATTCCTATGTTCTGTTACTTAGCCATACCCTTAGATTTTTGTACTTTGCAGTATGCTAATAAAATCTGTTTTAGGACATACCCCAGAATACGGAAAAGAATGTTTTTTTGCTGATAATGCCACGCTTATCGGAGATGTTATCATGGGCGATTATTGCTCGGTTTGGTTTCAGGCGGTGGTGCGCGGCGATGTTCACAGCATTCGCATGGGCAATCGAGTAAACATACAAGATGGTGCCGTAATTCACGCCACTTATAAAGCTTCGCCAACCACTATTGGCAATAATGTTTCGGTCGGACACAATGCCATAGTACATGGATGTACCATTCATGATAATGTTTTGGTGGGGATGGGCGCGATTATTATGGATGATGCCGTTATTGAATCGAATAGTATTATTGCAGCAGGTGCCGTAGTATCCAAAAACACGGTAGTACCAGCAGGGTCTGTTTTTGCAGGTGTGCCTGCGAAAAAAATCAAAGAGAGTTCGCCAGAGCTAATTTCAGGTGAAATTGAGCGAATTGCCAAAAACTACAGCCTATACGCCAGTTGGTTTAAAGATTAAATATTAATTTGTGTCACATCTGTAACGCCAAAAAGTTGCCAAAGGGTTTTGTTGGGAGTTGTTGTACTGTGATAGGATGTGTTCCCAGTGCTATTTTGAAGTAACAGATGTTGCTTTAAAAGTCGATGCGTTTGCTTGGCAACAGCGTCGCTACAATCCACAATGGTAACGTTTTTTGGAAGTATACGTTGAAGCGTTTCACGTAAAAACGGATAGTGCGTACAACCCAAAACCAAATGATCTATGGGTTTTTCTAACATAGGCGCAAGGTCGTTTTGGAGTTGCATTTCCGCTTCCAAACTCGTTGCGTTTCCGCTTTCTACCAACGCTACCAAACCATGTCCAATTTGGGAAACTACCTCAATGTCTTTCGCGTGGTCTTGTGCAGTAGTTTGAAACAGTTCACTCGACAAGGTTCCTTCTGTTGCCAATACGCCAACTACACCGGTTTTGCTCCCCAAAGCAGCGGGTTTTATGGCAGGTTCGATGCCCACAAAAGGCACTTGAAAAGATTCTCGCAATTGCGCTATGGCGTTTGTTGTTGCCGTATTGCAGGCGACTACGATAAGCTTGCATCCCTGTTCAATAAGCCATTCGCTAATGGCTGCTGAGCGTTTTTGAATTTCGGATTTTGAACGTTTGCCATAAGGCGTAAATGCCTGATCGGCTACATAGATAATGTCCTCGTTCGGAAGGAGTTCTCGTAGTGCATGGAGTACAGAAAGTCCGCCCACACCTGAATCAAAAACACCAATAGGAGAGTTACGCATGCTTAAAAATAAAAAAACTGCTCCGAATAGAAGCAGTTTTTTGAAATTGTCTGAGAATTTAGATTAAATACCCAATGCTTTCTTTACGTCTGGCGAAAGGTCTTTACCATTTGCCATTAAAAGTGCACCACCTAAACTTCCATCAATCACGTAGTCAAAGCCTTGTGCTTTGGCTACTTCTTGCACTTTAGCACGTGCATTTTCAATGATTGGACGAAGTAAATCGGCTTGTTTTTTCTGTATGTCTTGAGATGCCGTTTGGCGGAACTGTTGGATATTTTGCTCCATACCTGCCAACTCTTGCTGACGTGCCTGATTGGTTACATCCGTTTGATTTTCTGCTTCGGCAGAATAGTTTTGCAGTTTTGTCTGATATTCCTTAATTGACGCTTCAATTTCGGTTTGGTAATCCTTCTCTAGTTTTTGAACTTCTTCTTGAGCAGCAATAACACTAGGCATTTCGCTGATAAGTTTTTGGAAGTCGATGTGTGCCACCTTGCTTTGTGCATATGTAGCACTGCTGAGCATTAAAATTATGGTTAGAAGGAGAGTAGATAAATATTTCATTTGATTAAGATTAATTTGAATTTACTTTTTTTGTTGCGCTTGTTTGCGTTTTTCTTCGATTTCTTTTTTGCGACGCTCTAGTTCTTCAAGACGTTCTTTTTTACGCTTTGCTAATGCTTCGGCTTGTTCTTTTTTTCGTTGTGCTATTTCTGCTGCACGATCTTTTCTTTTTTGTTCTAATTCAGCCTTACGTGCTGCTCTTTGTTCTTCTTCAGAGCGACTGTCAGCAATATTTTCAGAATCCGCATCTCCCGATTTTTTAACATTTTTTTTGCGTTCACGTTGGGCTTTACGTTCTTCCAGTAATTTTTGGCGTTCCGCTTTTCGTTTTTCTAACGCCTTTCGCTTTTCTTCCAATGCTGGCTTCGCGCGCTGCCGGCGCTCTTCCTTTTTGGTATCACTCAAAAACGCTTGCGCCTCTTTTTTGTCTTCAATTTCTATGTATCGAATTACAAGGTCGCTAATATCGTATTTTTTTTCAGAATGCAACACCAAAATATCGGCAGTACTATCAAAAACATAGTCTAAGTTGCGATCATCTGCAACTTCTTTTATTGCCGTTAGGATTTCGTCTTGTGCAGGCTGTGCCAATAACACTTTTTGTTTGATCCAATCGCCCTCAGTTCCAAATCGCTTTTCTTTATATTGGTCTAACTTATCTTGTTCAAATCCGATATCTTCTGATCGCTCTTCAAAAATTTCTTCAGTAAGCAACGGCCGCTCTAATTCTAAAGACTCGCGTTGTTTGTCTAATTCTTTTTGTTTGGTCTCTATTTCATTTCGCCAAGCTGAAATTTTTCCTTCAAGCTCTTGATTAGAGGTGGCATATTCTTTATGCATCTCCAATACTTTGTCTAAATCTAAAAACCCTATTCGGACATTTTTTTGCGCATATCCAAACGTTGTGAAAGATAATATCACGGCAAAAATAAATGAACGAAAGCCAGTCATATTCATTCTTTTTAAAACTGTTGTCCGATTATAAAATGTGTTTCCCATCCGTGCGGATTTAAGTCGTTTTCTAACGCGCTATCAAACCCATATCCAAAATCTATGCCTAACAGTCCAAACGCAGGCATAAAAATGCGAACACCGAAGCCAGCAGAGCGTTTACTGTTAAACGGATTAAACTCTCGAAAATTGTTATACCCGTTCCCCGCTTCTAAAAAAGATAACGCAAAAATGGATGCACTAGGCTTTAATGTAATGGGATAGCGAAGTTCTAATGAAAATTTATTGTAGACTGTAGATCCGTCAGTACTTGATAACGACTGATTTTCATATCCACGAAGTGCAATCATTTCCCTTCCATCCAAGGCATATTGTGCCAAACCATCTCCACCCAAATAATAACGTTCAAAAGGGATAATACCTCTGTCATTATTGTAAGCCCCTAAAAATCCAAACTCTGCATGTGTTTTAAGGATAAGCTTTCCTACAATTCGCGTGTACCAGCTTCCTTCAAAATTAAGTTTATAATACTCTAGCCAACGAAATTTTTCTTGGTCAATTTTTTCTCTGTTGGCCGATCCGTCTGCATTTTGATAGGCAGGTTGATTTTCTAAATCGCTATAATCGATGTTGCTAACTAATGAATATGGAAATGAAAATTTAGCACCTACTGTAAAGGAAGAACCTCCAACTGGGAAAATAGGATTGGTATAGGTGTTGTTTCTTGATAGCGCAATCGCATAGAATAGGTTGTTTGACACGCCATTACCAAAAGTAAAAAGCCCAGTATAATAATTATTTAAGTCAAAGTATTGGAAACCAATAGTTTGTGAAAGTGTAAAATAATCGTCAGGAACTTGTAAGCGTTTTGCTAAGCCTAAGTTTATTCCTCTAATTTTAAAATATTGATTCTTGTTGGCAAGTCCCGTCATAAAGTCATAGCGGTATTGCGTAGTTTGTGAAATTGAAGTGGAAAAGCGTACAGGTTGTTCTCCGCCAAGCCACGGCTCAGCAAAGGAAAAACTGTATGTTTCAAAAAATCTGCTTGCCTGCAAACGAAGAGACAATTGCTGTCCGTCTCCCATAGGTACAGGTTTGTATTCTTCTCTGTTCCAAATATTACGCATAGAGAAGTTGTTGAACGACAATCCAAGTGTTCCAATAAAACCACCACCGCCATAGCCACCTTGAAGCTCAATTTGACTTGCCCCTTTTTCTACCAATCCGTATTCAATATCTACAGTTCCAGCATTTGGATCTACATCCTTAAAATCGGGTGTAATTTGCTCCGGGTCAAAAAAGCCTAATTGGCCTAATTCACGAACCGAACGCACCACTTTATCCTTGCTATAAAGCTCGCCCGGACGTGTTCTAATTTCTCTAAAAATAACATGATCGTTTGTGCGGTCGTTTCCTCGTACTGAAATACGATTGAAATAAGCAGGTTTCCCTTCTGTAATACGTACTTCAAAATTAATGGTGTCGTTAGCAGCACTTACTTCAACGGGGTTAATACTTGAAAACAAGTAGCCATTGTTCTGGTATAAATTTGTTAAATCTTCTCCATCGGGTTTGGTTTGGTCTGCAATGCGCTTACGTAGTAAAACCCCATTGTAGGTATCACCAGATTTTAAACCTAATACTCGCGAAAGTTGTGCATCGTTGTAAACGGTGTTTCCAATGAAGTTAATATCTCCAAAGTAATATTTATTACCTTCTTGTAATGCAATATCGATATCAATTTTATTGTCATCAATTTTGATGGTATCCGAAACAATCCGAGCATCGCGATAGCCTTTTTCTTTATAGAAATCGAGTAAAGACTTTGTGTCTTCCTCATAATCAGCTTCAATATATTTGGAGCGTTTCCAAAAGCGGCCAGGAAACTCTACTTTGGTGTTTTTGAATCTTTTCAGTAGTTTTTTTGTTTTGAAAATGGAATTGCCCTCTACATTTACTGAACGCACTTTTACACGATCACCGCGATCTAAAGAAATCAACATTTTTTGATTGTTAACCCCCGTGGTGTCGGGTTTTGTGTCTATGGTAACTTTGGCATTTAAAAACCCGTCTTTTCGGTATTTGTTTTGGATGTAGTTTTTGGTTGTTGACAAGAAATTTTTACTGAGCTTTTTCCCTTTTTTAATATCGGTGTCCTTAACAATAGACTCAATTTTCCCTTTTTTAATTCCTTTTATGGTGTAGTCGGAAAGTGTCGGGAGTTCTTGTATATAGAGTTCTAAATCAGCAACATCGCCATCTATTTTGGTAATAAAAAATTCGATATCGCTAAAGAGTTCTAGCTTCCAAAGTTTATTTATGGTAGCACTAACTTCTTCACCTGGAATCTGAATACGTTGTCCTTTGCGAAGTCCCGTATAGGCAACTACAGTTTGCGGGCTAAAACTTTTAACTCCAGTTACGTTAATTTCTCCAATTTCATAAACTTTTCCTTTGTCAAAAGTGATTTCTTGCGCAGTTATAAGGTTAAAACTTATAAGCGATAGGCTTAAAAAAATGGAATGGAGGAGGTGGTTACGTAAGTTGTTCGCTAGTTTTTCCAAATCTACGTTCTCTTTTTTGATAACTTAAAATTGCCTGATATAAGGATTGTTCGTCAAATTCTGGCCACAATTCATCCGTAAAGTAAAGTTCAGCATAGGCAATTTGCCACAACAAAAAATTACTGATACGCACTTCTCCGCTTGTGCGAATAAGTAAATCTACGTCAGGCAGATTTTGCGTGTAAAGATGCTCATTAATTATGGTTTCGTCAATACTTTCAATAGGAATTATATTATTTTTAACTTTTTCGCTTATCTGTACTACCGCTTGTTTGATTTCTTCTCTGGCACCATAACTAAGCGCAAGGGTCAAATGCGTGCCCGTATTTGCCGCCGTTTTTAGAATAACTTCATGCAATTCGTGTTGTACATTCTTAGGCAATTTATCCAATGAGCCTATCGCAGTAAGTTTGATGTTATTAGATGTCATACGTTCCAATTCACGGCGTAAACTCCGTACCAGCAATGCCATTAAGGTGCTTATTTCTGTTTTTGGACGACTCCAGTTTTCAGTAGAAAAAGCATAAAGCGTAAGGTGTTTGATACCGAGTTTTGCGGCTGCTTCTACCGTCTTACGAACGGCTTCGGCACCAGCTTCATGACCACGAACACGTAGTTTTCCATGTTGCTGCGCCCAGCGTCCATTGCCATCCATAATGATAGCAATATGTTGCGGTAATGCGTCTTTATTTAGCTCCTCGAAATTCATGACTGTTTAATCTCTACAACAATGTATTCTTCCAAAGGCGTAAGTTATAGAAATCCCCGTAAATACCAACCAATCACTGCTTAAACTCGTAGAAAATTGTTCAGCAGTTGGTTGTTTATCTCTATTTGGGAAACTTCCATCGAGGTTATCGGAAAATGTAAACTGCGGTTGTACTTCTGCTGCAATTACCCAATATTGACCTAAATTAAACTTTACGCCAGCGCCAAAAGGAACACTCATGGTCATTTTTTTCCCATGTGCAACAGCAACTTTATCCCCTTTTGGAATATACAATTCGTCTGCTACAAGGCGTTGTACGCCAACATGTAAGTAGGGTGTCCAAGAAACACCAAATTCCCCAATAGGAAGCTCGACGTAATTCGCTTCAAAACCAACGCCTAACGCAGTGTAATTATTGGAAAAAGAATATTTTCGTTCAATACGATCTAGTTCTGTTGCATCCTGGTCGTTAGCACTAAATTTACCTGAAGTAAACTGAGCACGCAATGCGATGCGTTGCGTGAGATTTCGTTTGTAAATGATACCATAACCCAAATGTTTAGGGTTGAAATATTGCGTCTTACCCACTTCCCCAATATAGTTTACACCACCGGCAAGAATTCCCAATTCGTGGCGCTGTGCAAAAGTTGCCGTGCTAACAAAGCCAAACAAAAAACACCAAAAAAATAAGCGGTTCATATGGAATGTGTGTATCCTAAAAACTGAAAAACATCAAGTTTATTGTCAGTTACGTTTATCTTGACCCCACAAAAGCTTGTTGCGAAGCGTGTCAAAAAAACTGTGTCCATTAGGACGAATAAACACCATGGAACTTGTAGCTTTTTTTATACGGATACTTGTTTGCATTGGGATTGAAACCAAACGCGCATCAAGTGAAAGCAAGTGCGAATCGCCTCTTCCTTCAACGTGCATTTCTATTTCGACATCGTCAGCCACAACTAAGGGTCGTGCGTTGAGGTTGTGGGGTGCAATTGGCGTAAGCACCAAACTCTTGCTTTCGGGTGCAATTATAGGGCCTCCGCTACTCAGCGAATATCCTGTTGACCCTGTTGGTGTAGCCAAAACCAATCCGTCTGCCCAATAAACGTTTAAATATGCACCATTTACTTTGGTGTGAATGGTAACCATAGATGTGGTATTTTCACGGGCAACGGAAACCTCATTTAATGCCAGTGGAAATGCTTCTAAGTCGGGGTGTGCTGGGTTGGTTTCAATTTCGAGCACACTGCGTTCTTCAGTACTGAAATTATGAGCAACAATATCTTGTAAACACGCCTCAATTTCATCGGGCTGAACAATCGCCAAAAATCCTAAACGACCGGTATTAATTCCGATTAGTGGAATTTTTGATTCACGTACATAATTCAGTGCACGAAGTACAGTTCCATCGCCACCAACAGCAAAAAAAACAGCTGTATCTGCATCAAGATCAAGATGCGATTCAAATGACGAGGACGTTATTTTTGGAAAGTGCGATGAGAGTGCTTTTTCTACCTGAATATGCGCTTTTTTTTCAGAAAAAAAAGCGATGATTTTTGATACAATACGTAGTGTTGCATCGTCGTGAACCAAGCTGTATACTGCAATCTTCATAAGGCAAAGTTAGACCAAAAAGAATAAAGATGTATAATGTTGTATTTTTGAGCGAAAAACTTCTTTAAACTGCTATGACAAAACTAAGTGTAAATATTAATAAAATTGCCACACTGCGTAACGCACGTGGCGCAAATATGCCGAATGTGCTACATGTTGCGCACGACATACAATTATTTGGTGCTCACGGAATTACAGTTCACCCAAGACCTGATGAACGTCATATTACGTACAAGGATGTTCGTGAACTACCTGAAGTTATTACAACCGAATTTAATGTGGAGGGCAATCCAAACCCAAAATTTGTGGACTTGGTGTGTGAAGTTAAGCCTGCACAAGTTACGCTCGTACCGGATGCACCCGATGCCATTACGTCTAATGCAGGCTGGAATACGGTTGCAAATCGGTCTTTTTTGCAAGAAGTAATACAGGAATTTAAGCAACATGGTATTCGCACATCTATTTTCTTAGATCCAGATGTAGCACAAGTCGAATCAGCCGTTGCTACAGGCACAGACCGCATTGAACTGTACACAGAATCCTATGCTGAAAAATTTCCTAAAAATCCAGAAAAAGCCATTGCACCTTTTGTAGCTGCTGCCCAAAAAGCCCAGGAAGTTGGACTAGGACTCAACGCCGGGCACGATTTGAGTTTGGAGAACATTCAGTTTTTTACGCAAAATATTCCTGGCTTATTGGAAGTTTCCATAGGTCATGCCTTGGTGTGTGAATCGCTATACTACGGACTGGAAAATGTGATTAACCAATACATCGCAAAGCTATCGAGCCATTAGTTCACAGTACGATTACAGGGCAAGGCACACCATTACTGATTTTGCATGGATTTTTAGGAATGTCCGACAATTGGCGTACGCATGCCAAATATTGGTCTTCCCATTTTGAAGTTCACGCCATAGACCAACGAAATCACGGCAAAAGTTTTCACAGCGAATCATTTGATTACGAAATTTTGGCACAAGATATCGTTGCTTATATGGATTCACAGAAACTTGATAAAGCGATTGTTTTAGGACACTCCATGGGCGGGAAAACGGCCATGACATTGGCATTGCAACACCCTGAACGGGTGCACAAACTCATCGTCGCAGATATTGCACCAAAAGACTATGAAGTCCGTGAAAAATTTTCTAATATTATTGATGGACTGTTACATTTAGATGCGCATACGTTTACTTCTAGAACGCTAGCCGATGATGCGCTTTCCGCTTTTGTTCCCGAAGGTGGTGTGCGTCAGTTTTTACTCAAAAACTTAGCGTGGACAGCAGATCGGACCTTAAAATTGCGGTGTAACATTAAGGTATTGCAACACAAGTTATCCGAAATAGGCGCCGCTCCTAAAGAGGCGATTTTTGCAGGCGAAACGCTTTTTTTGGCAGGTGAAACTTCAGACTATATCCTAGAACAAGACTTTTCCAAAATCCAATTGTATTTTCCTAATGCAACGCTGAATTGGATACCAAATGCAGGGCACTGGCTCCATGCCGAAAACCCAAAAGCATTTACACTTGCATTACAGGATTTCTTAATCTAAAACCCTTGAAATCTTTGCTTTGACCTTGCTGTAAAATAGCCTACTTTTGCCAGCTATTAAAATAACATGATGAACGTAACGCGAAAAGATGTAGATGCGCTAAATGCCGTCTTAACTGTCGAAGTAAAACAAGAAGAAGTTGCGCCACAGGTAGAAAAAGTGTTAAACGACTACCGTAAGCGCGCAAATATTCCAGGATTTAGAAAAGGGAATATTCCCATGAGTGTTGTAAAAAAGCAATACGGACAGGCAGTTTTGGTAGATGAAGTTAACAAAGCATTGCAATCATCATTAAACGATTATTTAAACAAAGAAAAGCTAGATATTCTAGGGAATCCGTTACCCGTTCCTGTAGACGAACTCGACTGGACTGCAGCGAGTTTTTCATTTGATTTTGAATTGGGACTTACACCAAAAGTGGAGGTAAAACTCCCCAACAGAAAAGCCATTACACGCTACGAAATTGAAGCCGACGATGCCTTTGTAAACGAGCAATTGGAACGCTTGCAAAAGCAATACGGCACAATTACACCAACCGAAGAAGTATCGAAAGACACCGAATTCACAGTAGGTGTTGTATTTGAAGGTGTAGAAGAAAACAAAAGCGCCACTTTTGCTGCCGATGAACTTAAAAGCAAAAAAGCTTTAACAGCATTCAAAAATGCGACTATTGGCGATGTTGTTTCGCTTAGCACAAAAGGATTATTCAAAGAAGATCATGTGTTGCAACGAGTTATGGGCAAATTGCCTGAGAAAGCACTTGAGCTTTCACTAACCTTGCAAGAACGCAACAACCGTGGTTTGGCTGAACTTGACCAAGAATTTTTTGATAAAGTGTTTGGGAAAGATGCTGTAAAAACAGCGACTGAATGCAAAGCAAAACTCAAAGAAGATGCTTCGGGGCACTTTGAAACACAAGCAAATCAGAAGTTTGTAAATGATATGACAGAGAGTCTGATTGACAATACCAGGTTTTCATTGCCAGATGCGTTTCTAAAAAAATGGATGCAAACTGCTGGTGAAAATCCCATTTCTGCAGAAGAAGCAGAGGCAGAGTATGCCAAGTCTGAGCGTGGCTTGCGTTACCAACTTATTGAGTCCAATTTGATTCAAGAAAATAACCTTCAAATTACAAGAGAAGAAATAGAAACCTTTGCTAAGGATTTACTCCAAAAGCAAATGGTACAATTTGGTCGCACAGACGTTAAGGAAGAAGAACTCAATGATATTGCCGCTCGTATTTTGGGGAATCAAGAAGAAGTAAAACGCATTTCAGACCAGCTTATGAGTGAGAAAATGCGACAGTTGTTTTTGGAAAAAGGTAATATTAAAGTTAAAAAAGTAAACTACGATACCTTTATCAAAGAGGCGTACAAAAAATAATCGCTATATTTAACATACAATTTTAAGCTATGGATTTCGGAAAAGAATTTAAAGAATACGCAACCAAACATCACGGTATAAATTCGCTTTATTATAATGAACTTGTAAGCAGTTTAACCCCTTATATCATCGAAGAGCGTCAACTTAATGTGGCGCAAATGGATGTGTTTTCTAGGTTGATGATGGATCGCATCATCTTTTTGGGAACTGCCATTAACGATAGTGTTGCGAATATTATTCAGGCGCAATTGCTCTTTTTGGAAAGTACAGACAAAAACAAAGACATTCAGATTTACATCAACTCGCCGGGCGGAAGCGTGTATGCTGGATTAGGTATTTACGATACTATGCAGTTTATAAATCCCGACGTAGCTACTATTTGTACCGGAATTGCGGCGTCAATGGGTGCTGTGTTGCTGTGTGCGGGTCAGGAAGGAAAGCGCTCTGGACTACCACACTCACGTGTGATGATTCATCAACCTCTTGGAGGCGCACAAGGACAAGCATCGGATATTGAAATTACCGCGCGTGAAATTCTAAAACTTAAAAAAGAATTGTACGAAATCATTGCCAAACACAGTAATCAACCATACGATAAGGTATACGAAGATTCAGATCGTGATTATTGGATGAAAGCATTAGAAGCCAAAGAATACGGCATGATTGACGAGGTATTGACCCGAAGTTAAGATGGAAGAAGAATTAAGTTGTTCGTTTTGTGGGCGAAAAAAAGCCGAAACCAAATTATTGGTGGCTGGACTAAATGCGCATATTTGCGAGCGTTGTGTTGAACAAGCCGTTGGGATTATCCAAGAGGAAAAAACGCACATCGATACTGCAGCAACTTCTTCTGATATTCTACTTAAAAAACCCAAACAGATTAAGGCGTTTTTAGACGAATATGTCATTGGTCAAGAGCGCGCCAAAAAAGTGCTTTCGGTTGCGGTGTATAACCACTACAAACGGCTTACCCAAACCGAC
>CATIMP010000013.1 GCA_949528465.1 Bacteroidota bacterium
ATGGTGTATAACACCTCATTTACAGAGAATTTACACTCCTACGTCAATAATATCAATACACACGAAGGCGGTACACACCTTTCAGGATTTAGACGTGGTCTAACATCCACATTAAAGAAGTATGCGGATTCTTCAGGAATGCTAGACAAACTCAAATTTGAGATTTCTGGAGATGATTTTCGTGAAGGACTCACAGCAATTATATCCGTTAAAGTTGCCGAGCCACAGTTTGAAGGCCAGACCAAAACAAAACTAGGAAACAGAGAAGTTAGCGCTGCAGTTTCGCAGGCAGTTTCCGAAATGCTTGAAAACTATTTAGAAGAGCATCCGAACGATGCCAAAATTATTGTGCAAAAAGTGATTTTGGCAGCTCAAGCAAGACATGCTGCACGCAAAGCGCGCGAAATGGTGCAGCGCAAAACCGTTATGAGCGGTGGCGGATTGCCAGGGAAGCTTTCCGATTGCTCGGAGCAAGACCCAAAATTATGTGAAGTATTCCTAGTTGAGGGAGATTCAGCAGGTGGTACGGCAAAGCAAGGTCGGGATCGAAAATTTCAAGCTATCTTACCATTACGTGGTAAAATCCTCAATGTGGAAAAAGCCATGCAGCACAAGGTTTTTGAAAACGAAGAGATTAGAAATATCTACACCGCACTTGGCGTTACAATAGGTACTGAAGAGGATGCTAAAGCATTAAACTTGGAGAAATTACGCTACCACAAAATTGTGATTATGTGTGATGCCGATGTTGATGGAAGTCACATTTCAACGCTTATCCTTACATTCTTTTTTAGATATATGCGCGAGCTTGTTGAAAACGGTTATATCTATATTGCAACACCTCCGTTGTACTTGGTAAAGAAAGGCGCCAAAAAGCAATATGCTTGGGACGATGATCAGCGAGACCGTTTGATGCAGGATTTTGGTCAAGGTTCATCCGTACAACGCTACAAAGGTCTTGGTGAAATGAATGCAGAACAACTTTGGGACACTACCATGAATCCAGAGTTCAGGACTTTGCGTCAAGTTACTATTGACAATGGCGGCGAAGCTGATCGGGTTTTCTCTATGCTTATGGGGGATGAAGTGCCACCAAGACGTGAGTTTATTGAAAAGAACGCTGTTTACGCGAATATTGACGCTTAATCTTTCAGTATTGCCGTTCAAGCCGTATTTTTGCAGCACCAAAATAACAAATAGATGAAAGTTACTATTGTAGGTGCCGGAAATGTAGGCGCCACTTGCGCAGATGCAATCGCTACACAACGTATTGCCAGCGAAGTTGTATTACTAGATATCAAAGAAGGATTTGCTGAAGGCAAAGCCCTTGATATGATGCAAACCGCTACAACGCTAGGATTTAACACCAAAATTGTAGGGACTACCAACGATTATTCCAAAACCGCTAATAGTGACGTAGTGGTTATCACCTCAGGTATTCCACGAAAGCCAGGGATGACTCGTGAGGAGCTAATTGGTATTAACGCAGGAATAGTCCAAACTGTTTCGGAAAATGTTTTGGCAAACTCGCCAGAGGCCATTATTGTGGTTGTTTCTAATCCTATGGATACCATGACCTATTTGGCATTAAAAAAAACAGGATTACCTAAAAATCGCATTATTGGAATGGGAGGAGCTTTAGATAGTTCTCGTTTTAAAACGTATTTATCTCTTGCACTTGACAAACCCGCAAATGACATTCACGGAATGGTTATTGGAGGTCACGGGGATACAACCATGATTCCACTTACGCGTTTAGCGTCTTACAACGGAATTCCTGTTTCAAGTTTATTAGAAGCAGACGCACTTAAACAAGTAGCTGCAGACACCATGGTAGGCGGGGCTACGCTTACTAAACTTTTAGGTACCTCGGCATGGTACGCACCGGGTGCTTCGGTTGCGTATTTGGTGGACAGTATTTTGAACGATCAAAAGCGTATTATTCCTTGTTCTGTTTTCCTTGAAGGAGAATACAACCAAGAAGATATTTGTATCGGTGTGCCTTGTGTCATTGGCCGTAACGGTTGGGAATCTATCGTAGATATCAATCTTAACGAAGAAGAACAAGCAACATTTGACAAAAGTGCTACTGCTGTTCGCACCATGAACGCAGCGTTAGATGGCATTCTTTCGTAATTTTTCACCCCTTTAATTAGGTATTTGTTAATCAGGGCGGATACGTTATATTTGCTCGTCTCATATGCGACACTAAATTCTATATCATGCAGAATAACGGACTTATCAAACTCTTTACCGTTTTATTTGGCCTTGTCAGCCTTTATCAACTTTCATTCACCTTTGTTACATCAAAGATAGAGTCAGACGCAAAAACCTTTGCACAAGCTTCGGTTAATCCAGATGACGCAAACTATTTTGCACTTGTAGACATTGCAGAGCGAAACTATTTGGATTCCATTTCTAACGAAACAGCTTTTGGCTTCACGTCTTACGGCACTGCAAAAGACCGTGAACTCAACAAAGGGCTTGACCTTAAAGGTGGTATCAATGTTATTTTGCAGGTGTCTGTTAAAGACATTTTAAAAGGGTTAACAGAAAATTCACGTAATCCATTGTTTAATCGTGCGTTGGAAGATGCAGATGTATTGCAAAAATCTTCTGATGACACGTATGTAGAAAGCTTCTTTGAAGCATTTGACGCATTAAAAGGCGACCAAAAACTTGCTAGCCCTGATATTTTTGCCAATCGCACATTGAGTGATGACATCAATTTCAACATGAGCGATGAGGAGGTACAACCTATAATTCGCAGAAAAATTGACGCTTCGATTGTTTCAGCATTTGAAGTATTACGCAAGCGTATCGATAAGTTTGGTGTTACGCAACCTAACATTCAGCGACTGGGTAATTCGGGTCGTATTTTGGTGGAGCTTCCTGGAGCGCGTGACGTAGAGCGTGTAAAAAACCTTTTACAAAGTACGGCACAATTGGAATTTTGGGAAACGGCTTCTAACCAATCTTACGGTACATTTTTGGCGCAAGCCAACGAACTGCTTAAAACAGTTGTAACAACTGAAAAAGAAGCTGCTAATGAAGAAGAAACTTCAGATATTGATGACTTACTTTCTGATGTTTCTGCACAGCAAGATTCTATCAGTACTGTAGTAAATCCAATTTACGATTACGTAAAAGGCGCTGGCTATGCCGGTGGTCCAGTGTTGTTGCAAGTCGATGCAAAAGACCAACCTATTTTGGAAGAATACTTGAATCGTTCAGACGTTCGTGCATTACTTCCTGCGGATTTGCGTTTTACCAAATTTTTATGGGGAATTCCTAATGCACAAACAAATATTGTTGATTTATATGTAGTTAATGCAAATAGAACTAATGAACCACCGTTAAGTGGAAGTGTAATTGTAGATGCATCCCAAACGTACGATCAACTTGGTGCGCCTGCTGTGTCCATGCAAATGAATGGAAAAGGTGCGCGTGTATGGGAAGATATGACAGGTAAAGCATTCCGTGAAGGCAGTAATATTGCAATCGTTTTGGATGACGTAGTATATTCAGCACCGGGTGTTTCTAAAGGTGCTATTGCAGGCGGTCGATCTGAAATTTCAGGTCAATTTTCACTCAACGAAGCAATTGATTTAGCAAACGTGTTACGCGCAGGTAAACTTCCTGCTGCTGCCGAAATTATCCAATCTGAAATTGTTGGGCCATCGCTTGGACAAGAAGCTATTGAAAGCGGAATTAATTCGTTTGTGATTGCACTTCTTTTGGTGTTGGCATGGATGATTTTTTATTACGGTCGTGCAGGTTTGTACGCTGATATTGCATTAACGCTAAACATCGTTTTGATTTTTGGTATTCTTGCCGGACTTGGTGCTGTACTTACGTTGCCTGGAATTGCAGGTATCGTACTTACCATTGGGATGTCTGTGGATGCTAACGTACTTATTTTTGAGCGTATTCGTGAAGAATTGGCAAAAGGTAAAGGTCAAAAACAAGCCGTTTCAGACGGGTTTAAAAATGCCTTGTCTTCTATCTTAGATGCAAATATTACTACGGGACTTACGGCGTTTATTTTATTTATTTTTGGAACCGGTCCAATCAAAGGATTTGCCACCACACTTCTTATTGGTATTGCTACATCGCTGTGTACCGCCATTTTTGTCACAAGACTCCTTGTAGATGGACGCCTTCGCAAAGGATATTCTCTTGAGTTTGCGACCAAAGCCACTAAAAATCTTTTCCGAAACTTGTCTATTACCTTTTTGAAAAAACGCACGGTTGCTTATGTAATTTCGGGTCTTCTTATTACGCTAGGTGTTTTCTCCCTTTTCACAAAAGGATTAAATCAAGGCGTTGATTTTGTAGGTGGACGTTCCTATACGGTTCGTTTTGAGCAAGCGGTAAACCCTTCCGACGCACAGGCGCAGTTGGTTACTCTTTTGGGAAGCGCAGAGGCCAAAACTTTTGGCGAGGACAATCAGCTAAAAATCACTACTAACTTTAAAGTTGACGTTGAAGGAAGTGAAGTAGACAACGAAATTCAAGAAGCTTTATACAGCGGCCTTTCATCCTATCTACCACAAAATTTGTCCTATGATGATTTTGTAAACGGGGCAGAGGATAAGCAAGTGGGTATTATGTCTTCTATAAAAGTAGGACCGACAATCGCTGATGATATTAAAAAGAATTCTTTCTTGGCAGTATTCGGCTCACTCATTGTTGTCTTCCTCTACATTTTATTGCGTTTCCGTAAGTGGCAATATTCGCTTGGCGCGGTTGCCGCAGTTTTCCACGATGTTCTCTTAGTATTAGGTGTCTTTTCGATTACGTACACATTTATGCCGTTTAGCATGGAAATCAATCAAGCATTTATTGCTGCGGTACTTACTGTAATTGGATATTCGCTAAACGATACTGTGGTAGTGTTTGACCGTATCCGTGAGTTTACACGTCTTCATACGTCTTGGGAAAGTACTAAAATCGTAGACAGTGCACTTAACAGCACCTTAAGCCGAACAATCAATACATCGCTTACTACGTTGGTGGTGCTATTGGCTATATTTATTTTCGGTGGTGAAGCGATTCGCGGATTTATGTTCGCACTGATTGTAGGTGTGCTTGTAGGTACGTATTCGTCGTTGTTTATCGCAACGCCCGTAATGTTTGATACATCTAAAAAGAACAAGGCAAACGCTTAGGCACTTGCTTTGTTTTTATACGACAATGCCATAACGACTAATCCTAAAAAGATAAGCGGAATACTGAGCCATTGTCCCGTAGAGAAGTAGCCTAAATTTTCCCCAAAACCGCCTTGGCTTTCTTTTACAAACTCTGCAATAAAACGCACGCTAAATAGCAGGCTAAAAAACGCACCAATCAAGAAGCCTTTTTGGTTTCGCTTTTGGGTGGTTTTGTAAATCAAAAAGAGGAGTATAAACACAATTAAGTACCCTAACGATTCATATAATTGAACGGGGTGCCGCGGAAGTGTTTCGCCTTTGTTTTTAAATACAACCCCAAAGCTACTCCCTGTATATTTCCCAACAATTTCAGAATTGAAAAAGTTTCCAATGCGAATAAAAACACCACCAAACGCAACCGTAATAGCAACACGGTCCAACAACCAAAGCATAGACGCGTATTTATATTTTTTTGTGTACAGATATAGCGCAGACAGTATACCTACCACCGCGCCGTGGCTTGCCAAGCCTCTAAACCCAACAAATTCCCATCCTTCTGCTGTAATTTTTACAGGTAAAATGATTTCGAGTAAGTTGTTTTGAAAATAATCCCAATTGTAGAAAAACACCTCGCCAAGACGTGCGCCAACAAGCGTACCAACGACCATATACATTAATAGTGGATCTAAATATTCCAACGAAATATTTTCCTTTTTGTACATAAATTTCATCAAATAAAGCCCAGATGCGAAGGCAATAACAAACATCAGGCTGTAGTAGTAAACATTAAAGCTGCCAAGACTTATGGCTACTGGGTCTGGTGCCCATAAAAATTTGAGTGCTAACATGTGATATTATTTGTGCTAAAGATACAGTAAAAATAGCCTACTCGGGTACGGGATCATCACCTTGACCTCCCCATGGATGGCATTTACTTATACGCTTGATTGCTAACAAAGTACCTCTCCAAAGGCCGTGTTTTTGTAAGGCTACTACGCTGTATTGAGAACAGGTGGGATGGAACCTGCAAGACGAAGGGAGCAGTGGAGATATAAGAATTTGGTAAATACGAATAAGGATAACAAAAGGTAAAATAAGCACCTTTTTCATGACGATAGACCGTAAGTTGTACCGTCTTTTCCATCTTTTAGATGAATGCCTTTTGCTAAAAGCTCGTCACGAATTCGGTCTGCGGTAGCAAAATCTTTGTTGGCTCTTGCTTGTTCACGCATGTCAATTAGCACCGATAGTGCTTTGTCCAAATACGTGTCTTCATTTTGGTCAGAAGCTAAAGTTAAGCCTAATACGTCGATTACAAAATGGTGCACTGCTTTGTGAAGTTTTTCCACATCAGATTTTGTAAGCGTGTCTTCGCCTTGCTTCACACGATGAATGAGTTTGACCGTATCAAATAGTTGTGCTATTAGTATCGGGCTGTTAAAATCGTCATTCATTGCATCGTAATAGCCATTGATATGCATATTTACATCTGCACTACTTTTGTTACTAATTGGTAAATCTGCAAGTAATTCAATGCCTTGAATTAAGCGTTTATACCCTTTTTCGGCTGCCTCTAATGCATCGCTGCTTAAATCCAAAATACTACGGTAGTGTGCCTGTAGCATAAAAAAGCGCGCTACATCTGGCGAAAATGCTTTGGATAGCACAGGATTTGATCCACTAAAAAGTTCGTTTGGCAGAATATTATTTCCAGTGGATTTTGCCATTTTTTTACCGTTGAGCGTTAGCATATTGGCGTGCATCCACGTATGCACAGGACTTTTTTGGTTTAATGCTTCGGCTTGTGCAATCTCACATTCGTGGTGTGGAAATTTTAAATCCATACCGCCACCGTGAATATCAAATTGCTCGCCCAAATACTTGGTACTCATGGCAGTACATTCCAAGTGCCAGCCGGGAAAACCATCTCCCCAGGGTGAAGGCCAACGCATAATGTGTTGTGGCTCTGCTTTTTTCCAAAGGGCAAAATCTTGTGGCGAACGTTTGTCGCTTTGTCCTGAAAGTGAGCGCGTATTGTGAATCATATCCTCCAGTTTTCGACCACTAAGAATACCGTAGTTGTTGGATTCGTTATATTTTTGAACATCAAAATAAACAGAGCCGTTAACTTCATATCCCAATCCAGAGTCAAGTATTCCCTTGACAATTTCAATTTGCTCGACAATGTGCCCCGTCGCAGTAGGCTCAATATTTGGTGGAAGTGTGTTAAATGCTGCCAAGGTTTGATGAAAATCCACCGTATAGCGCTGTACCACCTCCATGGGTTCAATACGTTCTAAGCGTGCTTTCTTTGAGATGCGATCTTCGCCTTCATCCGCGTCGTGTTCTAAGTGCCCCGCATCTGTAATGTTGCGCACATAGCGCACCGAGTAACCTAAATGCTTTAGGTAACGGTATACCAAATCGAATGAGATAAACGTACGGCAATTACCCAAGTGAACATTGCTATATACGGTTGGTCCGCAAACATACATACCCACATGCTTCTCTTCGATGGGTGTAAATAGCTCTTTTTTTCCGCTAAGCGAATTGAAAATATGCAATGATGATGTTGCTTCACTCATAAGTTAAAACGAAGTGTCAAGGTTGAGGTATCCCAAAAACTCTTTTCTGACCTCAGCTTTTTTGAAAGCACCGCCAAACTCGGCAGTTACCGTGCTGCTGTCTATGTCGCGAATACCTCGTGCATTTACACAAAGGTGCTTGGCATCAATTACGCAGGCAACATCTTGGGTGTTTAGCACTTCTTGAAGGGCTTTAACAACCTGAATTGTTAAACGCTCTTGTACTTGTGGGCGTTTAGCAAAATAGTCTACCAAACGGTTCATTTTAGAAAGACCTACTACAGTTCCATTGGAAATATAGGCTATGTGCGCTTTGCCAACAATGGGAAGTAAGTGATGCTCACAAGTAGAGTAGAGGGTGATGTTCTTTTCTACCAACATTTCTCCGTACTTGTATTTGTTGTCAAAGGTGGAAGCACTGGGCTTGTTGTCGGGGTGAAGTCCTGCAAAAAGTTCGTTAACAAACATTTTGGCAACGCGTTTAGCGGTTCCTTTTAGACTATCGTCAGTAAGATCCATGCCTAAGGTTTCTAAAATGCGTGTAACATCTTTTTCAATGCGCACAATTTTTTCATCGTTTGACATTTCAAAAGCATCATCGCGAAGTGGGGTTTCGACATTTCCACTTAGGTGATCATCGTCATTGACGTCCTCTAAGGTTTCTTTTATTAGTTTGTCAAATTTCATAGCATCCTTCATAAGAGGCAAAGATACTACATTCGTAAAAATTAGCTTTTATTAGAAGCG
>CATIMP010000014.1 GCA_949528465.1 Bacteroidota bacterium
AAAACGCCTGCATATTGTCTTGTTAAGATTTTTGTAGCAAAAAAAGCAACCCCTACTAACAATGTAAATATTGGCGTAAGCGAATTCATTATGGCTGCAACTGCAGAGTCGATATATTGTTGGGCAAAAGCAAAAAAGAAAGATGGAAAAAAGGTTCCTAAAAAACCCGTTATGATCAACCATTTCCACTCATTCTTAGAAAGTCCTTTTAGCGATTTGTACCCCATTATTAGTAAAAAAATTGTACTAAAAACAATGCGTACGCTTCCCAACTGAATAGGTGTCAGTCCAACAAGACCACGCTTAATAAGTATGTACGAGCTTCCCCAAATAATAGAGAGTAAAATAAGGTAAAGCCATTTGTTTTGAGGAATCAATTGCATTGTAGGCAAAGCTGGTAAAAATCAACGAGAAATAACGATATTTTCCTACATTTGATGAAAACTTAATATTATGAAACGCCCTTATTACTACCTATTGGTTTTACTATTTGTAGGCTGTACCACAGCTCCAAAACCAGAGAAAAAATCCGTTACCCACGCAGAAGAAAAGAAAGTAGAACTATCGGCTGAGTTGTCCCATATCTCTTTCCCAATTGATGGCATGACTTGCGAAGTTGGTTGTGCGGCTCGCATCGAAAAGAAAGTAGCTGCAGCTAAAGGAGTAATGTCATCAAAAGTAGATTTTGAAGGCAAAACTGCCTATGTCTCTTTTGATCCGTCCGAAACATCATTTGATGTTATTCGTGCTACTGTTGAAGGACTTGGCGCTGATTACAAAGTAGGTGATGTCGCAACTAACGCACCAATCACGCAGCCGCAAGAAGGTAAAAAATGCGCGAAAGATTGCACTAAACCCTGTTGTAAAGACAAAAAAACCTGTGACAAATCGTGCGAAAAGAAATGCTGCAAAGAAGCAAAAATGAAAAGATCTTAATTCCAGCGAAGCGTTTCTAGAAGCTTTTGTACATCACTTTTAATGTATGAGATGGCTGGCGCTAAGGAATCATAGTTAGGTGCTGCTTCAAAAAGAAGCGAACCGGTGAGGTAATGCCTTTGTGTGTCTGTACTAAAAAAGTGTAAATTGGATGGAGAGTCTCCCACAATAATAATACACGATCCCAATACATTTTGTGCTTTGTTTTCATACGCACTTTCATCAATTTGAACTGCTTGCTTACCAAACATTTTTAGGCGTTTGTCGAAATCCATTAATAACGTATCCAAAGAAGATTCGGTCAGGTCGAAATAACTAAGATAAAGCTTTGCGTTAAGAGAAGAATAGTCCAGGGTTACACTGCAAACAGACAAGGTTTCGGACACCGCCAATTGATTATACTCAAACGCAAAAGCACAGTCGTTTACAAGCAATTTATATTGTGGCGTTGGATAACTAAGCGCAAGTTGAGCTTTAGGCTTGGGAGTTGGGGTTTGACAACCAAAAATGATTAACGCTAAAATTACGAACCGAATCATGGGCGCAATTGTACTTTTACCTGCTTAATACGCTTTCGGTCAACGGCCTCAATGGTAAAAGTTACATTTTTAAACTTCATGACCGTATGTTCTTTTGGAAACGAACCCAATTGTTCTAAAACAAATCCTGCAATAGTTTCTGATTCCCCTTTTTTGGCCTCAAATTCTACTGCGTTGTCAAGTTTTAAAACATTATAGAAATCTTTAAGCGAGGTCTTCCCTTCAAATACAAATGTGGTCTCGTTTAGTTTAGAATAACTTATGTCGGTTTCGTCAAATTCGTCACTAATATCACCAACAATTTGTTCAATAACATCTTCAAGAGAGATTACTCCTGAAGTCCCGCCATACTCATCAACAACAACTGCCAAATGAATCCGTTTAGACTGAAATTCTTCCAATAAATCGTCCAACTTTTTATTCTCAGGGACATAATAAGGTTCGCGCAATAATTTGTTCCAATCAAATTTTTTCTTGTCTATGTGAGGCAATAAGTCTTTTACATAAAGTACTCCAATAACAGTATCAATTGTATCTCGAAAAACGGGGATGCGCGAAAATCCTTTTGATACAACTTGATCAATAAGAGCTGTAAATTCCGTTTTTTCATCTAAGGCAAAAACATCAATGCGTGGGCACATGATCTGCTTGGTTTCGGTGTTGCCAAAGGTTACAATTCCTTTTAAAATCTTTTGTTCGTCTTTGGTTGTTTCAGAATCATCTGTCATTTCGAGTGCTTGTGACAGATGGTCAACCGAAATATTTGACGTTGTTTTGCCCAATCGTTTTTGAAGCCTAAACGTAACATAGCTCATTGGATATGTAAGGGCAAAAAACACATACTGATCCAAAAAGTAAATGGGCAGTGCCATACGTTTAGCAAATCCTTTTGGGTTTTTGTTGGCATATATTTTGGGTAAAATTTCACCAAACAAAAGGACTACGGCTGTAATAACACCCACTTCGAGAAAGAATTGCAACCACAACTGCGGGATTGCCTCAAAAAACAAAGAAGTCAAGGAAGCAAAAACAAGTACAGTTGCAATGTTTATAAGGTTATTGAGTAACAAAATAATCGCCAAAAGGCGTCTTGGATTTTTACGCAAATATGCAATAGTACGCTCAGACTTATTTGAAGCAGTTGCTGCTGTTTTGATGTAAGAAGGGGCTAACGAAAAGAAAGCAACTTCAGAACCTGACACAAGTGCGGAACCAAGCAAAAGCAGTAGCAGTAAAATCACTTTTGCTGTTTCGAGGGTTTCAAAGCCTAAGACCAAATAGGGTAACTCCAACGATTATAATTTAGAAAGGCAAGTCGTCATCGCTTGCGGTTTGGGTGGGCTGAGCCGGTTGTTGTTGCGTTTGCTGCGCTGGCGTAGCAGCTGCGTCTGCTGGGCGCTGTGTCAAGAAAGTAAAATCATCTACGTGAATTTCTGTCGAGTAACGGTCTTTGCCATCATCCCCTTGCCATTTACGGGTTTTAATACGTCCCTCCACATAAACACGATCGCCTTTTTTAAGGTATTTTTCACAAATTTCTGCGGCTTTATTTCGCACTACAGCATTGTGCCACTCTGTGTTGGATACCTTTTCGCCTGTTTGTTTACTCGTGTAGGTTTCGTTAGTCGCAATTGGAAATCGTCCAAGGCAATTACCGCCGTCAAAATAGGTGACTTTAACATTATCGCCTAAATGCCCAATCAACATAACTTTATTCAGTGTTCCGCTCATAATAGATTTTAAATCAAATGTACACTATCGGTTGAACTTCTGCAAAAATCGTTCAATAAGACGTGGGACACCAAAGTTGTGAACCTCGCGCCACGGCGTAGGAAGCTGCTTTTTGATGTCTTCCAAAATCCAAAAATGCGTGTGTAGGGTTTGATGTGATAATTTGTGCGTCATCGCATCATCTTCAAATTTAATCCATGTTGCAGCAGCCATCCAATTGGGCAAATTAGAGTGTGATTTAAGCTCTTTTTCGGTCAACATATGGTCTGCTTCTACAAGTGGAAACTCATATAATCCATGCCAAATATCTTTCCCTTCTCTTCTGTTCAGCAAGGTGTTTTGTCGATTGTCAAAAGGGATTAAATAATGGAAAAAACGGTTTTTTACAGGTTTAGATTTGATTTTTTGGGGACGAAGAGCAATGGTGTTATTCGCACGTGATTGGCACTTATTTTCCAGTGGGCAACTTGTGCAAAGCGGTAGTTTGGGGGTACACTGTAAGGCGCCAAACTCCATAATGGCTTGGTTGTAAGCACCTGGGTTTTTGGTAGCTAATAACGATTGGGCTAATTCTTGAAAAAGACGAACACCTCTAGGCTGATTAATTGGCGTTTCTTCATCAAAATAACGCGCCAGTACCCTGTATACATTTCCATCAACCACGGCGGTAGTTTCGTCAAAACAAATAGAGGCAATTGCGCTTGCGGTATAGGGTCCAATACCGGGCAACGCTATCAATTTTTTAAAGCTATTGGGGAATATTCCTTTGTGCTGTTGTGTAACTTCTTTTGCTGCTTTATGCAAATTACGTGCTCTGGAATAATAACCAAGTCCTTGCCATAATTTTAACACCTCGTCTTCGCTTGCATCAGCTAAATGTTGGACAGTAGGATATTGCTCCACAAAACGTTTGTAATAGGGCAACCCTTGCGCTACGCGGGTTTGCTGTAAAATAACTTCTGAAAGCCAAACTGTATACGGGTCTTTGGTATGTCTCCAAGGCAAGTCGCGCTTATGTTCAGCGTACCACGTTAACAAATTGGAAGTGAATATGTTCATTGCGTCAAAAATACACTTTAAGAAAGAAATTATATGCGTCTAAGTTGGTGTTAACGTATCAATTAAATTTTTTATATTTGCGCACCTAAAATTTACAACCACTAAAAATTTTAAGGATGACAAAAGCCGAAATAGTAAACAATATTTCCGATAAATTAGGAGTAGAAAAAAATGATGCTCAAGAGATTGTGAATCATTTTATGAAAGAAGTTAGAGGTGCATTAGAATCTGGTGAAAACGTGTATTTGCGTGGATTTGGAAGTTTTGTGATTAAGACTCGCAAAGCAAAAAAAGGACGTAATATATCGAAAAACGTGACCATCGATATTCCAGCACACAACATCCCTTCGTTCAAGCCGTCAAAGGATTTCTTGGATGAAGTGAAAACAAAAGTGGACGTTAAGTAACGCCTGCATTTTATTAATTATTTAGAACATAACATATGCCAAGTGGTAAAAAACGAAAAAGACACAAGGTAGCAACGCATAAGCGTAAGAAAAGAAGCCGTGCTAATCGACATAAGAAAAAGTAGGCTTTTAACCCCCTGAACATCCCAAGTTCTTTGACATGGAATTTTCGTAGTATTGTTCGCACTACCACCATTCCCACCGAAATAAAATTGTTCAATTGTTCCACGTATCGTGGAACTAAAAATCATAATTGTGAGTAAAGAACTAATTATTCGTTCACGATCCTCTGCAGTTGATTTTGCCTTACTCAAAGACGGAAAGCTCGTTGAGTTTCACAAAGAAATTGAAGATAATAAAT
>CATIMP010000015.1 GCA_949528465.1 Bacteroidota bacterium
CATAACGGTGCTTATACCACAGCTTTTAAAAATATATTTGATTGGATTTCTAGATTAGAGAAGCCTATTTGGTGTGGTAAACCCATGTTTTTACTCTCCACCTCAACAGGTGCCCGTGGAGCCATTACCGTTTTAGAACTAGCACACTTGCGATTGTCCCGTGACAATCCCAATATTCCCACTTTTTCGCTGCCTTCATTTAACGAAACTTTTGATAATAACGAAGGCATAACAAACACAGAACTTAGAGCTGGTTTTGATGAAGCCCTATCCGCTTTTAATTCGCAACTACGCTAAAAGACGAGCTGCCATAACAAGCATAATGGCGTTTTCAATAAATGTCGCCTCCGTCATGGGTAGCTTGAGTACGCTACCCAAGCAAGCGCACTGGATGTTTTGTTTTTTGAGTAAAACCCGAATCACACCCACAGTTGTAATCCCAAGAGCTATTATTGTCGTTATCAAAATGTATGGAGGAACAAAATCGATGAGATACAAAATACCAAGTGCCAATTCTATGAAAGGGTATATCCAACCGTAAATAGGCCATGCAGCAGCAAGAGGGTCATAGGTCTTAAACATCGATTGAAATCCGCTTAAATCCAATAACTTAAAAAATGAAAATACCATAAAAAACATGGCCATAAAGTCGTGCATCATTGGATTCGTTTCTAAAGATTCTCGGTGAACCAACAGAATAGTCAGCACTATAAATCCAAAAATCAAAATCAATGGGGAAAGTTGCTTAAGCTTTGAAGGTTGTTTTGGCGTTTCATCTATTAAAGCGAATTTTTTAGGAAGGATTGCCGTAATCTCAGCGGTTGTAATATGCTGATTTGCATTGATTTCTACTTCTCCTGTTTGATAATTTGGAATGACGTTAGCATCATGCGTAAGGTTTTCAAACGCTTTCTTGACGGATTTTTCACAGCCCTTACACGTCATTCCCGAAATAAAAATAGTTTGCTTTTGCATTTGGGTGGATTTAGTGTACCACCATTGGCACTTCAATCAATAGGATTTGCGCATCTTGATGAGCGGTTATCTCAAAGGTAGCGGTTTCAGTAATACCCAACGCATCGCGTTTTTCCAAAAGCTGTTCGCCAATTTCAGCCTCACCTTCAATGACAAAGGCATACACGCCATTTCCTTCTGCTTTTAGGTCGTAATAAACGGACTTTTCAGCCTCCAAATCTAACATATGAAACCATGCATTTTGGTGAATCCAAACCCCTTGGTCATCAGCATTGGGAGATAGAATTTGAAACGGCTCATTTTTTTTGTGAAGCGTATCAATAGGAATTTGCGCATAGCGAGGTTTCACATTGCGCTTGTCTGGAAAAATCCACAACTGCAACAGGTTAATTTCTTTGTCAGCATTTTTGTTGTACTCGCTGTGATGCACACCTGTTCCAGCACTCATCACTTGAATTTCTCCCTCCCGAATAACCTCGGTGTTTCCCATACTGTCTTTGTGCTCCAAATCGCCACGAAGGGGAATGGTTATGATTTCCATATTGTCGTGTGGATGTGTGCCAAAACCCATACCACCTTCTATAATATCGTCGTTTAGCACACGTAATGCACCAAACTGAATGCGTTCTGGATTAAACCAGCTTGCAAAACTAAAACTGTGTTTTGCATTAAGCCACCCATGGTTGGCACTTCCTCTAGAATCGGCGGAATGAAAGATTGTTTGCATAGCTCTTTTTTTGTAAAAATAAAGGTTTATTGGGATTTTTTTATCAATGAAAGGGCATATTCAATTGCTGGAATCGTATCGTCTGAATATACCATTTCGACCACTTCGGTTTGATCTACCCAACGCGTTAATTCAGGAATATATTTGGTGGATAGTTTAGGCAATACAGGAACGCCCAAGTCCGCCAATCCAGCAGCGTTGTAGTGCTGTTCGTATTGATCTCGCATTGGAATTACCAGCAGCTTTTTTTTGAGGAATAACGCCTCTGCTGGGGTTTCAAAACCTGCTCCACATAACACGCCTGTAGCCTTCGCCATGCTTTTTTGAAATAACGTCCCGCTTGGAGGTTGAACAGCAACATTTTTGATGGTATAAGCAGCGGTGCAATGCTTAGAAAAAACCTCCCATTTGGTTTGGGGAATTTGTGTGAGGACAGAACAAATATAAGCGTCCGAGACCGCTGGCAAATAAACGGTGTAACAATTCGTTGTTGAGGTTTTTTGATTACGGATGGAGTCTCTGATAATGGGAAAAAATATATTTGGAGCGTAGCGTTTAAAGTGAAAACCTACACCTTTGGTTGCAGGTGCATATCGGTGTAAAATCCAACGAGCAATAGCGGGTACAAAAGCAGGTTTTGGCACATCAAAGAGTAATGCAAATTGATGGCTCATAGCCACACACGCCACCTGTTGGCGTTTACACGCCCATGCTGTAACAGGTTCAAAATCATTGATGACTAAATCATATTTTGAAATTGGTACAGTTCTAATCGCTTTAAAAAGGCGAATAAAATTATTCCTAAAAAAAGATTGAAACCATTGGATGCCTCCTTGCTTGCCAAATACAAAGCTAAATCCAGCGTACTTATAGGTCACTGGAAATCCAAGGCTTACGTCCGATTCTGTACCACTTGTGAGAATATCTACTTCTGCAAATTGCCGAAGGGCAGGCACCATTTTTTGGGCACGACAAATGTGTCCATTTCCAGTAGCCTGTAATGCGTACAGTATTTTCATCCAATAAACTCCGAAACTATTTTACCCGAAATAAGTGCAGGTGGTACTCCAGGACCTGGAACGGTCAATTGCCCTGTAAAATATAAATTATCAACGGTTTTGCTTTTCATTTTTGGACGCAAGAATGCCGTTTGCAGCAGTGTGTTTGCCATGCCGTAAGCGTTGCCTTTATACGAATTGTACACTTCTTTAAACTCCTTAACACAAAAAGATTCGTTGAATAAAATGTGCGGCTTGATATCAGTATCGGTGAGTTGTTCCATGCGCTCCAACACAATGTCAAAATATTGTTGGCGTAGCGCTGGTGTGTCTTCTAAGTTAGGTGCAATAGGAATCAAAATAAAGCACGCTTCTTTGCCTTCTGGCGCCATTAACGGATCGCTTTGTGAGGGAAGATTCACATAAAAGAGCGGATCATTTGGCCATTCGGGTGTGTCGTAAATACTGTTGGCATGTGCATCAAAATCCACATCAAAAAAGAGGTTATGGTGCGCCAAATCGTCTAATTTTTTATCTAATCCTATATAAAACAACAGCGAAGACGGCGCAAAGGTTTTCTTATCCCAATAGGCTTCGCTGTAGGCACGCTTTTCTTTTGGTAAAAGGGTTTCGGTATGATGATAGTCTGCACCAGAAATAACAATATCGGCATCAAAAATAGTTGTGCCAACACGCACCCCGCATGCTTTACCGTCGTTCAGTAAAATTTCATCTACCCCATGGCTGGTGTGATACGTGACGCCCAACGATTTTCCAAGCGTAACCATTCCATCCACAATTTGATACATTCCCCCTTTTGGGTGCCAGGTGCCTAAGCCAAAATCAGCGTAATTCATAAAGTTATAAAAGGCAGGTGTGCTTTC
>CATIMP010000016.1 GCA_949528465.1 Bacteroidota bacterium
GCCTTACTTCAAACCAACCTGCATTGGCACAACCCTGCTGAAAATCAATTTACATTTGAGCAGCTTATAGAGAAATTACCTAAAGCTGTAAACCTTATTGTACTCCCAGAAATGTGGGCTACGGGTTTTACCATGACACCCAAAGAGGTTGCTGAACCTATGAGCGGCAGCTCTGTTGCGTGGATGCAACACATGGCAGAACAACATAACGCAGCCGTTTGCGGAAGTCTAGCTATTAAAGAAAAAGATGCGTTTTACAACCGATTTATTTTTGCGCATCCAAACGGTCAAATAGACACCTATGACAAAGCGCATCCCTATACGCCGTCTGGTGAAGCGCGAGTATACAGTGCTGGAAAGCGGAGTGTACTGATTAAATATGCCGGTTTTCGTATTCGTCCTTTGGTGTGTTATGATTTACGTTTTCCTGTTTTTACTCGAAATACAGACCAATACGACTTGCTTATTTGTGTAGCCAATTGGCCTGCGGCTCGTGTTCAAGCTTGGAACACACTGCTTTGTGCACGTGCTATCGAAAATATGGCGTTTTCAGTTGGTGTAAATCGAACGGGAAAAGATGCTTACCGACTGCAATACTCAGGGGCTTCTGCGGCATACAACGCACTTGGAGATGAGTTAGCTTTTGCGGCGGCCCAGGATAGTGTAGCCTTAGTTGAATTTGACAAAAAAGAACTCCGCAAACTGCGCGAAAAACTACCGTTTTTAGATGACCGCGACACGTTTACTCTAAAATAAATTGTTCTTGTAGTTCCCAATTAGCACGCACATCCAATAGCGGTTCGTAGTGATATACTGCTTCGGGCTTTTTGTTTTTTAAATAATTTCCGGTATCCCATTTGCCATTCGCGTTTTCGTCTATTCGTACTCGGATGTAATATTTTCTTGGTTCCAGATAAGCAAAACGATATAATCCACGCTCCTCTTTACTATACATACTTCGTACAATTTTTTCTTTTTCGTCTATTATATCAATAAAAATGGGATAGGAAGGAACGTTGGCTAAGCGTAAAGACAAGTTGCCATAATCCACTCTGCTTCTGGTAGTAATAGCGGTTGAAAGGCTATCGTTTGAGACATCAAAAAAATCTGTCACAGCACCTGGTAGAAGGTTAAGTTGGTATTTTTCGTTTGGAAAAACATTGAACAATATATGCAGCTCGTGCATGTTTTTTTGAGCAAGTGTAAATGGCACTAAAGTGGAATCTTTCGCACGTAAGCTCATGGAATCTTGCACAAATTGTTTTAGCGGAGTATTGGTAATTAGTTTGAGCGTATCTGTTAGATGAAGCGTTCCATTTGGCTCAAAAGAAAGTTGCAGGGAATCGGGTTCTGCTTTACGAACTCGGTACGTATACTCTTTTGATAAGGTATCGTGGCGTAGTGTAATGCGCAACGAATCCGTGTCAATTCCTTTATACCAATAATAGATTGTGTCGGTTTCTTTGTCGCGCGACACTACCGAAGTAAAGCTATCACTAACCTCTTCGTTTAGTTCAACTGTAATCGCATCACTTCCTTTAAATCCAAAGCCTATACGTTGCTTTCCCGCTTGGTAGGCTTTTCCAAAATCAAATGCGATATCTTCCTTAAAGAGCGCGAGTTGAAACAGGCTGTCGTTTGGTAATGTAATGACGTGCTGCACGGCATCCATTTTATCTAACGAAGGATCAAATACATAATTTTTTGACACATCTTTAACCGCAGCCAAATGATAATTTCCTGCTTTTAGGTTGGGCATTGTGAATTCGGTTAAACTGTCCAGTGTATTGGTATAATAAAGCGGTTTGTTTTTGAAAATTACGGAGTCATTAAATGTGCTATCTACGGGATAAAGCATGACAGAAACAAAAGACTCGGGTTTGCGCGCAAAGGCGTCTGAAATACTACCGCGCAATGTAAGGGAATCAATGGTAGCACCTGTAGAAAACACATAAGAGAAAAACGAAAATGGATTGCCTTCATTATTGTCTACCACACTCTCGCCAAAATTGAACGTATAGGTAGTATTTGGAGCAAGGGAATCCAAAAATTCAATTTCAATATATTTTGCAGCAAGACTTTGTGGTGAAATTACATATGCAGTTTGCTCTAATGGTGGTGAAACCACCAATTGATCATTTAATTTATTCAGTTTGATGTATTCATCAAAATAAACACGAATGCGGTCTTGTTTAAAATTCACGGTTCGTTGTGGTGGGTCTGCACGTAACACTTTAGGGGGTGTTTCGTCTTCTGGACCACCAGTTGGCGAACCGCGACGGGCACATTGCACAAATATGGAGCAAATTAGAAAAGCAACAAAAAGCCGTTTAAGCATAATACAAAATAACGATTATTTTCTCGCTTACGGAAGGATGTTTTGCGCATATGCCATTCCCATGACAGATATTTTTTCACATACACCGTTTAATAAGGCATTCCCACAAGCGGTTAGCGTTGCTCCAGTAGTAATGACGTCATCAACCAATAACAAATGGTTGTATTCCTTTTTTGACTGAATTAAAAAGGCATTTTTTACCTCCTCCCAGCGCGCTTCGCGAGACATACGCACTAATGTTTTGGTTTGATTTTTTCGTAATAATAGGTCATCTAAATAGGGCACTCCTAAGCGATTTGCCCAGTATTGGCCAAAGCCTGTTACTTGATTGTAGCCACGTTTTTGTTGTCTCGAAGGATGTAATGGCACGGGAACGATACCATCGCATTTCATCACAAAATGTTCTTTTGGAATTAATTGCGCACTTTGTTGGGCAATCCAATCGGCTACTTTTTTCTTTCCTTGATATTTTAGTGCATGGATAAGCTCCTGAATGGGCGAATGTTTTAAAAAATAAAATGGGGCATAAGCGCCTTCCAAAGGGAGGAATTGACGTAGCATTACTTTTAGTGCGTTGTTTTCATCCTGTTCAAAATAGGTTTTTGGAAGCTTAGATGCGCATCGAACACAAAGCCATTTTTGATTTTTTGCAAGCGGCTGCATGCAGTTCCAACAGCATTGTGGAAACCAAACGGATAGCAAATCATTCAACATAGGTCAAGGTTCTAAAAAGGCATGTGTAAATTACTAAACTTATCCTATTTTTGCGCCATGGCAGACCAAGATTTGTTTAAAAAAGTATTGTCCCATGCCAAGGAGTATGGGTTTGTGTTTCCTTCAAGTGAAATTTACGACGGCCTGAGTGCCGTGTACGATTACGGTCAGCAAGGCGTTGCCCTAAAAAAGAATTTGCGTGAGTATTGGTGGAAAGCCATGGTGCAGCTCAATGAAAATATAGTAGGCTTAGATGCCGCTATTTTGATGCACCCCACTACGTGGAAGGCTTCGGGTCATGTGGATGCGTTCAATGATCCGCTAATCGACAATAAAGATTCCAAAAAACGCTACCGCGCAGACGTGTTGGTGGAAGATTATGTGGGAAAACTCGATACAAAAATTGAAAAAGAGGTCAAAAAAGCCGCCAAGCGTTTTGGCGATGCCTTTGATAAAACACAATTTTTAAGTACCAACCCCAGAGTAGTTGGCTACAAAGAAAAAGGAGACGCCATTTTAAAGCGCTTAGGAAAATCGTTAGAGAACGAAGACTTAGCAGACGTAAAGGCGCTCATTGAAGAATTGGAGATTGTGTGTCCTTTGTCAGGGTCTAAAAACTGGACAGAAGTCAAGCAATTTAACCTGATGTTTGGCACCAAATTGGGCGCATCTGCCGAGAGCGCAACAGAATTGTATTTACGTCCTGAAACCGCACAAGGAATTTTTGTAAACTTTTTAAATGTGCAAAAAACAGGGCGCATGAAACTGCCATTTGGTATTGCCCAAACGGGGAAAGCGTTCCGCAATGAAATCGTTGCACGCCAGTTTATTTTCCGTATGCGTGAGTTTGAACA
>CATIMP010000017.1 GCA_949528465.1 Bacteroidota bacterium
TGTCTAATTTACCACCAGTCCATTGTTCAAGATAACCACAATTGTGCCAGCCTAACATAAATGGAAGATTCATTATTCCCTTAAGATATGTAGTATATTCTTCTCCCACAGCTGCATGACTTTCCACTTGCAATCCTTTTGATGCCTTTTGTTGTTTGACCGTTACCGCATAGGATGCATCACCATTTAATACGGGTTTTCCAGAAAGACGATGGTATCGCTTTAATTCTTTTATGTGTGATGCCTTTAGCATTTCATAGTCTTGAATAAGCAAGACGTCGACATACTTACCAACAATTTCAAATACCCAATCGGGGTGTCCTTTTCCATGACAAAAGATTTTATCTCCAAAGATTAAATGATTTGGGTCATACTTCAAAATACTTTCACGGTTTGTTTTATGCCAATTATCGAGAATTTGTTTACTCATTTCCTCTTGATCCACTAGCCACTTTTCTTTGTTGTTTGGCTCTGGCCAGTACGAAATCGAAGCGATATCGTCCCATTTATTTAGCTCGATGTTGTAATTTTTGGCAACCTCTTCAGGAATTTTGTAGTTTTTCTTTAGAATTGAAAGCCATACTTTTTTGCCGTTTGTCAATCCATTTTTGTTAATAATATCGGCAACCCATGGAAGGTATGAGAAGTTGTTGTTCCGTTTTAAATAAACTTGTTTATACATCTGAAACTCATAAGCCGGTAAATCTTCATAGGTATAGCCTAGGAAATATTTGTTGTTTTTGTGTTTGGAGCAGTATTCCTTAGCAATTAGATCGGCTCTAGCTTTAAATTCCTCACTAAAAACATCTGGGAATTTACCATTGGAGGACAAAGTTTTTACTCGATTTGCATGAATGATTCCAGTTTTGATTTTTCCTAAATAAAAAATCTCTAATTCTTCAAAATATTCATCTGGAATATTTAGTTGCCTGTGGTAAGGAATAGTGTTAAAGCCATAGTCTTTATGATCTTCTACTACTTGTTCCATCCACTTTTTTACTGCATGGGTAGCTTTTCCATTGTAGTTCCCATTTTTAATAATGTCGTCACCAAATTTTTTTGCCCAATATATTTTGTTGTAATCCGCAAATCTAATGTTGGCCTGTATGTGGTTCATCCCAGTGGAGATAAACTTTCCCCCATTTGCATCTACAAACCACCAAACGTTATCAATTTTTTCCAGATGAATATAAGATTCGGATCCTATTACTTGATTTTGTGCATTTATATTAGAACAATATAAGATACTCATGCAAAAAAACTTTAAAATCAAATTATTGTAACATTTCATCAGCTTACCATTTAAATTTTCATCTAAAATATTTTTAAAAATAATATTTATTTGGGAAATAATTTGTGGAGAAGAAGGGATTACCCTCCGGGTTTTACCTCAAGCCCCGTGCTGTAAATGCCCTGACACTGTTCTTGTAGAACAGCGTTCTTAAAACACAAAATCTAATCAAGCAAGCTTGTTAGATTTTTGTGTTTTCACCCCGACTTGAGTCAGGGCGCTTAATCGTGGAGAAGAAGGGATTCGAACCCTCGACCTCTTGACTGCCAGTCAAGCGCTCTAGCCAACTGAGCTACATCCCCAAATATTTTTTTGCCAACGGCGCCAGGCCAGCTGAGCCCCGCCAGATCGATTTGGCGGGCTGATACAGCCTGAAGAGGACAAAAATAAATTATTTTTTTACACTAGCATGTTATAGCAGATAAATAGTTAGGTAATTCAGCTACAGATGTGATAATGCCATCCGGACTGATATCGCTTTGCTTTACAAGTGTTTCGCGGTATTTCCCTGTTTGCACCAATACGGCTTGATACCCTGCATCTTGTGCACCTTGAATATCATTTATTAAGTCATCACCTACCATCAAAAGCTGGTGGGGTTTTGCTGCGAGTAGTGAACTACCCATTTCAAAAAATGCTTGGCTCGGCTTTCCTACTACCTGTGCTTTTTTCCCAGTTGCGTGTTCTAATGCAGCCACAAAAGCACCGCTGTCTAATTGAAGTCCAGTTTCGGTTTGAAAATAGCGTCCTTTGTGAAGTGCAATAAGCTCAGCGCCCCCTAGGATTTGATTCATCAATTCATTGAGTAAACCATAGTCCCAAGAATTTCCAATATCCCCAATTACAATGGCTTCAGGTTCTTCTAGAACAGTAGGTGGATAATCTGTTTGCGCGGCTTTAGAAAGGATTAATCGGCAGCGGTGTAACCCCATTTTTTTTAGTTGCAGTACCCCAGCATAATTTGCACTTAGTAGTTCATCTTCTTTAATGTTGAGCCCTAATTCCTTAAGTTTTGCCACAAGGGCGCTTCGTGAAAGCGTGGTATTATTGGTGATAAATTGATATTTAATACCCTGTTTACGCAACCAAGAAAGCGTTTCATTTCCGCCAGAAATCAATTGATTCCCAACGTAAAACACGCCATCTAAATCAAACAATACTCCTTTAATGGATTTCATAACCTATCAATCGTTTATTCCGTATTTTTGCCATGTTGTATTACAACAAATATATGGGGAATCAAAAAATATCCGAGGGCGTACATGTGCATAACGAAAACGCTGTGGCTGCCATTACGTTTGCGCACCCTAAGCACAATTGTTTTCCACAAGACCAACTACGTGCTTTAACTGCTGCCATTGATACTTGTGCTAAAGACGATGCTGTTCATGTTATTTTACTTCAAAGTGATCCTAGCAAAGCTTTTTGTGCTGGTGCTTCTTTTGATGAGCTTCTTGCCGTAAAAACACCCGAACAGGGAAAAACCTTTTTTATGGGCTTCGCAAACCTTATCAATGCCATGCGTACGTGTACGAAACCTATTGTTGGACGTATTCATGGTAAGGCAATCGGGGGAGGCGTGGGTATTGTTGCGGCTTGTGATTATGCTATTGCAACGCAAAGCGCTCAAGTGCGCTTATCTGAATTAGCTATTGGCATTGGGCCTTTTGTGATTGCTCCTGCGGTGGAGCGCAAAATTGGCACAGCTGCCTTAGCTTCATTAGCCTTACAACCCAAACAATGGAAATCTGCGAATTGCGCGTTGCAACACGGACTTTTCACGGAAGTTTTCGATGATTTTGATGCTGCAAATAATGCAGCTATTGCAAAAGCTACACAGTTGGCAAGCTTTGCGCCCGAAGCCGTTGCCGAATTCAAAAAAACACTTTGGGCAAATACCGACCATTGGGCAGAACTTCTTCCAAAAAATGCTGAAATTTCAGGCAGACTCTTACTTTTGCCACAAACACAGGCGACACTTAAACAACTTAAATCGAACGGATGAGCAAAATTCGCATAACCAAAAGCTTTTCATTTGAAACCGGGCACGCACTTTACGGCTATGATGGACTTTGCAAAAATGTACATGGCCACAGCTATAAACTTGATGTTACGGTTATTGGCACACCCATAGGAGACTCCAACAATGTTAAATATGGAATGGTTATCGATTTTAAAGACCTCAAAAAAATAGTGAAAGGCGAAATTGTTGATGTCTTTGATCACGCCACTGTTTTTAATCAAAACACGCCTCATGTTACTTTGGCAAAAACATTAGAAGAAAGCGGACACAAAGTATTATTAGTTGATTATCAGCCCACTAGTGAAGAAATGATTATTGACTTTGCCGCAAAAATTCAAGCAAAACTTCCTAATCAAATCAAGCTGCATCACTTGCGATTGCAAGAAACCGCAACTTCCTTTGCCGAGTGGTACGCTGCCGACCAGTAATTCGTATTTTTGTACCATGAACATACCCAAGGGGAAAAAAGTCTATTTTGCTTCTGACAATCATTTGGGCGCACCCACTCTTGAGAAAAGCAAGGTTCGTGAAAAGCAATTTGTCGTTTGGCTCGATACCATAAAAGAGGATGCTGCCGCAATTTATTTACTAGGCGACTTATTTGATTTATGGATTGAATACAAGAGAGTAGTTCCCAAAGGTTTTGTTCGCGTGTTGGGGAAACTCGCCGAACTTGCCGATAGCGGCATTCCAATACACTTCTTTGTAGGCAACCACGATATGTGGATGCAAGACTATTTTGAAACCGAATTGGGAATTCCAGTGTATTACGAGCCGCAACAGATTACACTAAACAACACTTCTTTTTTTATTGGGCATGGCGATGGATTAGGCCCCGGCGATAAAGGATACAAGCGCATGAAAAAAGTATTTCGAAACCCGTTTATTCAATGGCTCTATCGACTTATTCACCCCGATTTGGGACTGCGTATTGCACAGCATATGTCTTTAAAAAATCGCTTGATATCAGGAGACGATGACAAAATCTATAACGGCCCAGAAACCGAATGGTTGGTACATTATTGCAAGGAAAAGTTAAAAACCCAAAACACGAACTACTTTATTTTTGGACATCGGCATTTACCCTTGGATATTGAACTGTCTAAAACATCTCGCTACATCAACCTTGGGGATTGGCTTGAATACAACACCTATGCCGTTTTTGATGGCAATTCGGTTGTCCTAAGCACTTGGGAAACGCCATGATTGAACAAAAAGAACACGATTACGAATATGCGGTGCTTGTTGGTATTATCAATCAACAGCAAAACGAACAACAAGTTCAAGACTATATGGACGAGTTGGCATTTTTGACACATACGGCAGGCGGCGAGGTTAAAAAACGTTTTACTCAAAAACTGGATACACCAAACCCCAAAACTTTTATTGGAAGTGGCAAAATGGAAGATGTACGTGCGTTTGTAAAAACACATGACATCAGTACCGTTGTTTTTGACGATGAATTGACTCCTGCCCAACAAGGAAATATTGAAGAACTTTTGAAGTGTAAAATTTTAGACCGAACAGGTCTTATTTTAGACATTTTTGCGCAACGTGCCAAAACCAGTTATGCTCGCACACAGGTTGAATTGGCGCAATATCAATACTTGTTACCACGACTAAAAGGACTTTGGACGCACTTAGAGCGTCAGCGTGGAGGTATTGGAATGCGTGGGCCTGGAGAAACTGAAATTGAAACAGATCGTAGGATTGTTCGCGATAAAATTTCATTGCTCAAAAAGAAACTTACGACCATTGATCGCCAAATGGCAACGCAACGCGGCAATCGTGGCGCACTGGTGCGTGTTGCATTGGTGGGCTATACCAACGTTGGAAAATCCACATTGATGAATGTGTTGAGTAAAAGCGATGTGTTTGCCGAGAACAAACTCTTTGCTACACTCGATACCACAGTGCGTAAAGTGGTGGTCGAGAACCTTCCTTTTTTACTCTCCGACACAGTGGGGTTTATTCGGAAGTTACCCACCCAATTGGTAGAAAGTTTTAAAAGTACATTGGATGAAGTACACGAAGCCGACTTGCTGTTACATGTAGTAGATTTGGCACATCCGCAGTTTGAGCAACATATTGCCTCTGTAAATGAATTGCTTGCTGAACTCAAGGTAGAAGACAAACCGACACTTATGGTGTTTAATAAAATTGATGCGTATGCTCCGGAGTCGTTCGACGAAACCGATTTGATTGCTGTTCGGGGCAGCGAACATTACTCGCTTGATGAATGGAAAGAAACGTGGATGGCAAAAACTCAAGGCGAATCTGTATTTATTTCAGCTGCAAAAAAAACCAACATACAGCACTTTAGGCAACGCCTTTACCAAAGCGTTCGAGAACTTCATGTAACCCGCTTTCCATACAACCACTTTCTCTACCCTGAAATTGAGGTAGAAGAAGAGTAACTATAACTTCACGTTCACACCAATTCCAAACACCTCACGCACTTGTAAGTCTTGCACGGCATTGTCGTCATAAACAAGGTGTAAAATCACATTGGCTGAAATATTTTTATTTACCATCATATTAAGTGTGGCTTGATAATCTAAGTCCACGTTTTGCGGATTGTCAAGATAATTGCTATACAAACCCAATCGCTGCTCTAAACTTATGTTTTCAAAAACATTGGCAAGCCAAAAGGCGTTAAGCGCAGCACCAAATTCGAGGCGTGAATTTTCCCCTTTTTCTACGCCAAAAAAAGTTTCGTCGGAAGTTAAATTTTCAGTGAAGGATTTGCTAACTAACGTATATCGTGGGCTTATAGGCGAAAAATTCATCCATAGGTTATCATGCTCTTTCCAGCTAAGACCGAGCCCTAACTGTAAATAGGCAGGGGATAAAAATGCTGATTTTTTTGTACGAATTTCATCTCCGTTTGTATCTGCACCATAGTCATAACCATTTGAGAAAGGTGTCCTAAATCCAAAAAAAGCAGAATAGCTCCATAGTTTAGACAATCGCTTTCCAAGTAACGATTGAACCTCAAATCGGTCACTAGTTTTTTTATAAAAACGGCTATTACTGGTTTTGGCAAGTCCGTAATCCACTAAAAAAGTAGTGTCCCAAGTCCAGACCTCTTTTTTATAATTGAAGGTATAATCGGCTAAAAAATTAAGTGAAATATTGTCCTCTCCGCCCAATACCCAATTGCTAAACGTTGCTTGATTAAATAATAGCGAAGCATTTCCGCTTTTATTCCAATGCTTTGTTTCAGTTTCGTTTTGTGCAAAAGTGATGGTACCACAAAGTAAAATTATACATAATATGTATTTCATGTTGTAATGATTTGGGTTATGTTACAAATATATAAAAGAAATGCCTAAAATGCCTTAATGCTAATTAGAGCCCTAGATTAAAAGCGAAGCGTTTAACTAAAAATGCTATTTCAACGCCATACGCACACCAACACCAAATACTTCACGGACTTGTAAGCGTTGAACGGCATTGTCATCATAAACCAACTGCAGAATAAGGTTGGTAGAAACGTATTCGTTTACTTGTAATTCGGCAGCAATTTGATAATCGATATCTACATTTTCTGCCTTATCCAAATAATCGGAATACAGTCCAAGACGTTGTTCTAAGGTCATATTTTCCATCGGGGAAAACTTATAAAATGCATTTACAGAAGCACCCAATTCAAAGCGGTGATTATCTCCTCTACGCACCCCAAAATATTCTTTTCCTTCGGGTAAATCCATGGTAAATTTTCGACTTACAAGTGTAAGTCGCTGTGTAAAAGGCGCAATGTTTACCCACAAATTTTTAGATTTTTTCCAATATAAACCAACCCCTAATTGTATGTAAACAGGGGAGAAAAAATGGGTTCTTAGCGTTCGGGTTTCATTACCATCTACATCTTCCCCGTATGAATAACCACGGGCAAACTGTGTTTTTACCCCAAAGACTGAGGAATAATTCCAGGTTGGACTAAATTTTTTTCCTAAAAATGATTGTAAATCAAAGCGGTCGTTGGTTTTGCGTAAAAACTCGGTACCGCTGAGTTTGGTCAGCCCAAAATCACCCAAAAACTTGGTATCCCAATTCCAGCCATTTTTACTGAAGCTGAGGTCATAATCGGCGTGAAAACTCAAGGAAATACTATTTTGACCTCCAGAAGCCCATTCGCTAAATGCGGTTTGATTAAACAAAAGCTTGGCAATACCCCCTCTTTTCCAATCTGTTTCAGGCGTTTGAACGGAGTCGGTTTGGGCAAATGCTATGCTATTTAAAAAAATAAAAAAAAGCGTAATGATTTTATTCATGAACTATTTTGGTTTTGAATATAAAGGCACAGAAGAACAGGCTTCTCCATAGGATAACTTTCTCACAACTGGAATTAGTTTTGCCGCTAAGATGCCCATGGCTTGTTGCGGCACAGGTTTGTTTGCACAGCCTTTTATCATTACCAGTCCATTTTGGTAAGGCGCGGCATCAAAAAGGGCTAATTTTTCTGTAAAAAGAAACCGTTCCAAATCGTCTTTAGTACCTACAACTACAGCTTTTGTAACGGGTTGTAAATAGCGAATTAGGAGTAATGTTGCCCATTGTGGCACCAACACATCTTCGGGGCAATGCACCGCAACATAATGATTTTTATAGGATGTCCAATCATGGCTTTGCAAACGTTCTCTAAAAGATTGTTCACGCAATACTACACCCTCATCTAAAAAATCAGTAATGGAAAGTATTGTGCGTATTCCTTCAGGATAGAATTCCTCCAAATCAATTACTTGAAGGGTGCTGCTTGCTACACGATTGACAATTTCTTTTGCCATTACAAAAACCCGAGTTCAAGTTTGGCTTCTTCGCTCATTAGTTCGCGCGTCCATGGTGGGTCAAAAGTAAGTTCCAATTCCACTTCGTTAATCTCGTCCAAAGAGCGTACTTTTTCTTTTACTTCTTGTGGAAGTGATTCTGCCACAGGGCAATTGGGCGTGGTAAGTGTCATCAGTATTTTTACGTCGTTGTCTTCATTAACAAACACATCATAAATGAGTCCTAATTCGTAAATATCTACAGGAATTTCAGGATCGTAAATGGTTTTTAAAGTCTTAACAATTTTTTCTCCAAGTGCAGCAGTATCCATCATGATGTAAGTTGCGTTTGGTACGCTATGGCGTACATTTTTAGTTGTTTAATCATGGAAACCAGACCGTTTGCACGCGTAGGCGAAAGATGGTCTTTTAGTCCAATTTCATCTATAAAACCGGTATCGGCGGCCAAAATATCTTTGGGATGTTGGTTAGAAAATACACGAATAAGAATAGCAATAATTCCTTTTGTGATGATGGCATCGCTATCGGCAGTAAATGCAATTTTATCTTTTTCAAGTTCGGCATGTACCCAAACCTTACTTTGACAGCCTTTAATAATGTGATCGTCAGTTTTGTATTCGGAGGCAATTAAAGGTAATGATTTCCCAAGTTCAATCATGTACTCGTAACGTTGCATCCAGTCGTCAAACATGGCAAATTCGGATACAATTTCTGCTTGTTGTGCTGCTATATTCATAAGTTAAAGATACGAATTAACGCAACA
>CATIMP010000018.1 GCA_949528465.1 Bacteroidota bacterium
CTTTTGATTGATTCGGTGTTTATCTTCTTTTATGATTCGAGCAGGGCCTCTGCTTCTTCTTCTTCTTATCGCTATAACAAACGAATTTAGTTGGTTGTAAATATTTCAATTTCTTCTGCCGCCCGATTTTTAATCAGTTTAGCAAAAGTATCTAGTGGCATCGCCCCTAGGTCGTTTCCTCCGTGTTGTCGAACTGAGACAGTTTGCTGCGCAGCTTCTTGTTCGCCTATGATGACCATATAGGGCACCTTGCTCATTTCAGCTTCGCGGATTTTTTTACCAATAGTCTCATTTCTATCATCCACGAGGGCGCGAATTTCGTCATTTTCTAAGAATTCTGAAACTTTTTTAGCGTATTTTTCATGCTTTTCACTCACACAAAGCAATTGCACCTGTGTGGGCGTCAGCCATAAGGGGAAATTTCCACCTGTATGTTCAATCAAAATGGCAACAAATCGTTCCAAACTTCCAAAGGGGGCTCTGTGAATCATCACCGGACGATGCATTTCGTTGTCGCTTCCCTTGTAATTAAGATCAAAACGTTCCGGAAGGTTATAATCAACTTGTATCGTTCCAAGTTGCCAACTCCTACCCAGTGCATCTTTAACCATAAAGTCAAGTTTTGGACCATAAAAGGCAGCTTCTCCAGTTTCAACAACATAGTCAAGTCCTTTTTGCTCAGCAGCGTCAATAATGGCCTGCTCCGCTTTTTCCCAAAGGGCAGTATCTCCAATATACTTTTCAGGTTTTTCAGGGTCACGTACCGAAACTTGCGTTTTAAAATCTTTAAACCCTAATGCATTAAAAACGTAAAGCACCAAGTCGATAACCCCAATAAACTCGTCGTTGAGTTGTTCGGGTGTGCAAAAAATATGCGCATCGTCTTGCGTAAACCCACGTACACGTGTTAGGCCATGCAACTCACCGCTTTGTTCATAACGATATACGGTGCCAAATTCCGCATAGCGAATGGGTAAGTCACGATAACTCCACGGAGACGCATTGAAAATCTCGCAGTGGTGCGGACAGTTCATGGGTTTTAATAAAAACTCCTCGCCGTCGGCAGGCGTATTAATAGGTTGAAAACTATCAGCTCCGTACTTTTCATAATGTCCAGAAGTGACATAAAGTTCTTTTTGTCCAATGTGAGGGGTAACAACCTGATCGTATCCCGCTTTGGTTTGCGCTTTGCGCAAAAACTGCTCGAGGCGCTCGCGCAGTGCTGCCCCTTTGGGCAGCCAAAGCGGTAAGCCCTGACCTACTTTTTGCGAAAACGTAAAAAGCTCGAGTTCGGCACCTAATTTTCTGTGATCCCTTTTTTTAGCTTCCTCTATGAGCTCCAAGTGCGCTGTTAGCAATTTTTGTTTGGGAAAGGATACCCCATAAATTCGGGTAAGTTGTTTGTTGTTTTCATCGCCACGCCAATATGCACCTGCAATATTGGTCAGCTTTACAGCTTTTACGATTCCTGTGTTTGGAATATGTCCACCTCTACACAAATCTGTAAAATCATCATGATCGCAGAAGGTAATAGTGCCGTCTTCAAGGTTTTCAATGAGTTCGGTTTTGTATTCGTTACCTGCATTTTTATAGAAGGTTAATGCTTCTGCTTTTGATGCTTTGCGCATGCTAAACTCATGTTTGCCACGAGCGAGCTCCAACATACGTTTTTCAATGGCAATCAATTCTTTTTCAGTAATGGTGTGTTCTCCGGCATCTACATCGTAATAAAAACCACTTTCAATGGCCGGGCCAATAGTGAGTTTTATTCCTGGATAGAGTTGTTCTAAGGCTTGCGCCAAAAGGTGCGCACTAGAGTGCCAAAAGGCTTGTTTTCCTTCTGCGTCGTTAAAGGTATACAGCACAAGGTCGCCATTTTCGTTTAGCGGGGTTTTGGTTTCTACCACAACTCCGTTATAAGATGCTGAAACTATGGCACGTGCCAATCCCTCGCTAATTTCTTTAGCAACATCAAAAGGGGTACTGCCGCTAGGCATTTGCTTTATGGCGCCGTCAGGCAAACGAATGTCAATTACTGAACTCATATTGTGCGCAAAGATAAGCGGATTGTGGAAGTGTTCAAGAACTTTTTAAAGGATAATCGTTTATTGCGATTACTCCTCATTAAACAAGCCTTTTACCATGAGCTTAATTCCCCAAAAACCTAGCGCAATAGCTGCAGCACACATCAAAATGGCTACACCCAAAACAGGAATATACAGCGGATGATCTTGATTTTTAAATGCTGAGGTTAATACGGTTGGCCCAATAAACGCCAATACAATGGCATATGCCATGGCACGTAGTCCTCGAAAAAGATTGCGTTTATTCACCTTAATTTTCTATTGCTGTAAAGATAAAGGTATCTCGTTCAACCACCCTAAAATAGCCCAAGGGAAATGCGTCGGGGTCAGCGCCGTTTTGGATATTTCCACGCAACGTTGATTTTGCTGTGGCAAAAGGTCCACCACCATCTTGTCCTGCATGTGAAATAAGCACCTGCATATAGGTGTAAAAATCCTTGTCTACCCCCATTAAATAAACTTCTGTGGGTGTGTTTTTTGGAAAAAATTCGTCATAATAGAATGAAAATGTAAGTTGATTTCCATTGTAAAATACATCTCTAGTCACAAACAAATTATTATAACCAAAGTCCATTACATAATAGTTCCCTAATTCCGGACGGTCCGTAAACTGTACAATTGCCTCTACTTCATCGTCTGAGAATATGGTGTTTTCTCCTTGGGTAATGGCATCAATTGTGGTAGATAAAACAAGCGTCTCTGTTGCGGTATATTGAACGCCATCTATTTTTAATTTAAGTGTAAAAGCATCATTTTCAGCTACTTGTATGTTTTCAGCACGATAGTGCCCTGGATCGCCTTCAACCGCTTGAATGCTGGTATTTCCATAGTGCAACGAAACATCTGCTCCTGTAATATACGGTATAGTATTCGAATAAAATGCTGCAGTTTTAGTCAATACAACTTCTAGTGTGCCTTGAGTACCTGCTACAGGCCGCCAAAGCATGGCGTCAATTACTACGTTTTGCGCCGTATTTGGAAGTTCAATATCAATAGGGTCTTCGCAACTCCAAAACAGTATGAGTCCAAGAACAAAAATTAGTTTTTTCATTAGAATCGAATATTATACGTTACAGAGGGAACTATGCCAAAAATAGAAAGTTTATAGGCTTGGTTGTTGCCTGTTTCACGATCTTGTTTAAATGAGATAGTTGCAGCATTCCTGCGATTATACACATTATAAACGCTAAACACCCAGCTTCCTTGTAGCTTTCGTACACTGTTCTTTTTTGGCGTGAGTGTAGCGGCAATATCTAAACGATGATAAAAAGGAAGGCGTTGTGCATTTCTTTTTCCGTAGTTTGGCACACGAGTTCCCATAAATTCATACTGACCAATGGGATAGGTTACGGGTTGCCCTGTTTGGGCTAAAAAATTGGCATTCCATTCCCAGCGTTTTGAATGCGTGTAAGTCACACTCATGCTTAAATCGTGTGTTTTATCATAGGGAGCATTGTACCAATCCCCCAAGTTGATGCCAGGGTCGTTTTGTCCAATACCTTTGGTTTGTTGTTCTGCTTTTGATAAGGTGTAAGCAACAAGCCCTGTAAGTTGACCTTGCGTCTTTTTGAAAAGCACTTCCAATCCGTATGCGCGCGCTTTTCCAGCTAATAAAATCCGTTCTAAGGCTTCATTGGCTACGAGTTCTGCACCGTCAATATAGTCGTAGCGGTTTTTGGTGATTTTATAAAAACTCTCTACTTCAAACGAATTGCCATTTTCACGTTCGGTGGCATAGCCAACCGCCCACTGGTCTCCGCGCTGCGGCTTCAGGTATTTACCACTCGTTGTCCACACATCAAGTGGAGTGGGAGAGGAGGTGTTTGAAATTAAATGTAAATACTGATGTACACGTTGATAACTCGCTTTCCACGCACTTTTTTTGGTGCGATATGCAAGGGTAAATCTAGGTTCGATGTTTGTAAAGGCCGCGGTACTTTCTTCTTTGGAATAGGTGCCAATTGAGGTTGCTTCTTGATAAATCCCAAGCGAATTGTTGTATGTGATGGGTTGGTCGTTGGCATAACGCTCTAATCCCGATTGTGCCAGTCTATTAAATTGATTTAATCGCAAGCCGTAGCGTAGCGCTAATGCTGGCGAAAGCTCATGTTCAGCACTAAGGTAAACAGAAGCTTCAGCGGCAAACTTTTGTTGGAGTTGCTTGTCGTTAAAGCCCGAACTTTCGGTCAGTGGTCTAATAAAGCCAGGATTAAAGTTGTAGTATGTTGTTTGGATGCCTGTTTCTAGGGATAGCTTTTCAGAAACATTGTAACTTAAATCGTATTTGATATTTAAATTTTGAATGCCGGAATCCCAATCAAACCCAACGAAATCCAATGCTAAGCCGTAATAGTAATCGCTGTAAATGAGGGATAAATTCCCAAACACTCGATTTGAAAACAAGGTGTTCCACCGCAAATTTACTACTGTATTGCCGTAGGTATTTTCAAATGTATTATCAAATGCCACCACATCTCTACCAAAATACCCCGACATCAATAGTCGGTTTTTATCATTTATTGGAAGTGTGATTTTAGTATTAAGGTCGTAGAAATATGCAATGTTTGAAATATCAAATGCTTTTAAAAATAGATGCGCATAGGTGCCTCGACCTGCAACTAAAAAAGAACCTTTTCCAAGCGGCCCTTCAAGCAGTCCACGACTCGAAACCACACCTACACCTCCATTAAAACGAACGCGATCTTTAGCCCCTTCTTTTTGGTCGATACGCAATACTGAAGCTGCTCTACCGCCATAGGTTGCAGGCATACCGCCTTTATAAAGTTGTACATCTTTTATTGCGTCGGTATTAAACACTGAAAAAAGCCCAAATAAGTGGGAAGAGTTAAAAATGGTTGCTTCATCTAAAAGGATTAGGTTTTGGTCTGCGCCACCGCCGCGAACATTAAATCCCGATGCGCCTTCGCCAGCACTAGTAACGCCTGGTAAAAGTTGAATCACTTTAAGGATATCCGATTCGCCCAAAACCACAGGAGTTTGTTTGATGGTTTTGGATGAAAGTCGATTAACGCTCATTTCGGGAGCGCGTAATCGAATACGCTCTACGTCTTCGGTAACCACCACTTCGTCGAGTTCTTCGGATTTCGGTTCAAGGGAAACATCAAGTGTTTGGTCACGGTTCAAATCAAGCTCGATAACAGTGGTTTGAAAACCGAGATTTTGAAAGATAATTCGGTAATTTCCTTTTGGTAAGGTTAGTGAAAACACCCCATAATTATTGGTAACTGTTCCTAACGCGGTAGCTTGCGCATAAACAGTAACACCCAATAAGGTTTCCTTAGTGTCGGCTGCAGTAACAGATCCACTCAGTGTGTAGGATTGTGCGTAGGAAGTAACTCCTACACTAATCCAAATAAATAACAGATAACGTAGCAAAGCAATTTTTTGCTAAGATACGCATCCAAATTATGCAGATAAAGACTTGTCTAAATTTTCTTTAATAGCAGCAAGAAATTCTTGCGTGGTGAGGTAATTCTCACGCGTCATTTCTTCTTTGTGAATCAGCATGGCCAAGTCTTTCGTCATTTGACCACCTTCAACGGTTTGAATACAAACTTCTTCTAAAGTAGCACAGAAATCCGCCAAATCACGATTACTGTCTAACTTAGCACGGTGTGCCAATCCACGTGTCCAAGCAAAAATAGATGCAATTGGATTTGTTGATGTTTCTTTTCCTTGTTGGTGCTGGCGGTAATGCCGTGTAACGGTGCCGTGTGCTGCTTCTGCTTCTAAGGTTTTTCCGTCAGGAGTAACCAAGGTTGAGGTCATTAATCCTAGCGAACCAAACCCTTGCGCAACAGTGTCGGATTGCACATCACCATCGTAGTTTTTACATGCCCATACAAATCCACCGTTCCACTTCATAGCAGCGGCCACCATATCATCAATTAGTCGGTGTTCGTAGGTAATACCCAATGCCTCAAACTGATCTTGGAATTCGTTTTCAAATACTTCTTGGAAGATATCTTTAAATCGTCCATCATACGCTTTCATGATCGTGTTCTTAGTAGAAAGGTACAATGGCCATTTTTTACTAATGGCTCTATTCATGCACGAGCGTGCAAATCCATAAATTGACGAATCTATATTATACATACTCATGGCTACACCACCTTCTTGGAAGTTATATACCTCCCAAGTTTGCGCATCGCTGCCGTCTTCGGGTGTAAAGGTCATGGTAAGTTTCCCTTTTCCTTTGATCACAGTGTCCGTTGCACGGTATTGATCGCCAAAAGCATGACGGCCGATACATATAGGTTGTGTCCATCCTTGTACATAACGCGGTACATTACTCATGATAATAGGTTCACGAAACACGGTTCCACCCACAATATTACGGATGGTACCGTTAGGAGAACGCCACATTTCTTTTAGCTTAAATTCTTCTACTCGGTTTTCATCGGGTGTGATGGTTGCACATTTGATACCTACGTTGTATTTTTTGATAGCTTCGGCTGCGTCAATGGTAATCTGGTCATTGGTGTTGTCACGTGAAGTTACGCTTAGGTCGTAGTAAAGAAGCTCTAAGTCAAGGTAAGGAAGGATAAGTTGTTGTTTGATGAAGTCCCAAATGATTCGTGTCATTTCGTCTCCGTCCATCTCTACAACTGGATTAGCAACGTGAATTTTCGCCATGGTGTTTGATTAAATTGGGTGCAAATATACATCCCGATTAGGGTATAAAAAAACCGCAGCCCATATTTTGAACTGCTATGTGTTGTTTGTAACAAAAAGAGGCAGTAGGTAGTAGGCAATAGGTAGTGGTGAATAGGCAGCTTGACAACTTCACTTACATATTTAAAAGCCCACTAGTTCCTTTTTTGTTAATAATAGTATAAATAATAGTTATATATTTGTACCAAATCGGTACACATTTATGTTAGTTATTAGTAGTAGAGAATTTAGGCAGAATCAAAAAAAGTATTTTGAAAAAGTAGATAGCGGTGAACATGTTATTGTACAGCGAGGTAAAGACAAAGCGTATGCACTAACTCCAGTTCAGCAAGAAGACATGTATTTTAATGCAGATCAGGTAATGAAAATTGAACAGAGTATATCCGAAATTAAACATGGAGATGCAGTTCAAGTAACTACAGCAAAAGAAATCAGCGATCTACTTGGTTTATGAGTTATAAGTTGGTGTTTTCTAAAACGACACAGCAGGACTTAGCCCGACACAGAAAATCCGGCGATAAGCTAGTATTGAAAAAACTTGAAAAATTACTTCACGAATTATTAGAACATCCATACACAGGAACAGGCAAACCTGAAAAACTAAAACACGAATTACAGGGATTGTTCTCGAGGAGAATAAACAAAAAACATCGATTAGTTTATTCCGTTGACGATGAAACGAAAACAATCAGCGTGTTAAGTGCCGCCCAGCATTACGGTAGTAAATAAAAAAGGTAGTAGGGAATAGTGATTGGGCAGTAGAGAATAGGCAGCAGGCAGCAGAATTGGTATTAGTCACTATATATAAAAAAAGAAAAGCGCTCAATACCATTGGGTATTGGCGCTAAAAAGTTAGGAAAAAATCCAAAAATATTTTTTTGGATTCAACTATTAAGAGACGTAAAACGGGCTTAAATAACTACTTAAGCTGACGTTCTTTAATACGTGCCTTTTTACCAGTAAGGTTGCGGAAATAGTAAATGCGTGAGCGGCGAACTTTTCCGCGACTATTTACTTCAATTTTTTGAATTCCAGGAAGGTTAACAGGGAAGATACGCTCTACACCAACCGTACCCGACATTTTGCGGATCGTAAAGGTTTTTGTTGCGCCACTTCCTTTAATTTGAATTACAACCCCTTTAAAAAACTGAGTTCTTACTTTTTCGCCCTCGCGAATTTCGTAATAAACGGTGATTGTATCTCCAGCTTGAAAGCTTGGAAGTTCTTTTTTTGGAACAAACTCGTCCTGTACATATTGTAGTAAGGCTTCCATTTTGTGTTATTTTTAATTAACGCAGAGAAACATGCACGTACTTCGCCAGCGGTTTCTTAACGGGTGGCAAATATACATTTTTGTATGAAGTTCTACAATTGGATTACTATTTTCCTAAAATAAAATTACGATTCAACATAAAGTAGTATTTATCTGACAGGTGATTTTCCCAACTTTCGACGTAGTTTCAGCTCCTCTGAACGTAGTTTTAACTGTTTTTTTTACCAAAACCCTAACTGCACTCATTTTAGCCCCCCCCCAAAATACATTTGTACAAGCAAATATTAATACGTTTTTGCTTAATTGATAAAAATTGTTATTAAAACTAAACAATATTTATATATTTACGAACAAAATTTAGTAAAACATTAATACAACCAAATTGAAACACATGTACTCAAAACATTTAATTGTAATTTTTTTACTTTTTACAAGTTTTTCTTTTGCGCAGACGAAAATACTACGCGCATCGCTATCAACTGCTCCCCAAACGGCACGTGTTGGAGATTTTACAGTGCAACAGAGTATCGGTCACATGGGTATTATAGGCACCGTTAATCACCAACAACATACGGTTTTAACAGGATTTTTACTTCCACAA
>CATIMP010000019.1 GCA_949528465.1 Bacteroidota bacterium
AGAATGCTCAAATGATTTTGTTGCCAACGTTTCAAGACACGGGTATCAAGTTGAAATTAATAGAATCTCTTTTTAAGGGCCGTTTTTGTATTGTAAATGATATCATGGTAAATAATAACGATCTTGCGTGTTATTGTGTTCAAGCAAATACTGCCGAAGAGTGGATTAAAGAGATAAAAACGCTCAAAGAAGCTTCTTTTACAGAAGAACTCCAAACTAAAAGAAAGTCGCTGGCGGAGCTTTATAACAATATAAACGAAGCTCGAAAAATTGAAAAAATTATTTTTAGCTAACTCTTAACCAGTACTTCAGTTACCTTACCCTCTTCACACTTAAACGTCTTCCCGGGATATTTTTGAATAATACTAAAATCGTGGGTTGCCATAAGTACGGAGGTTCCTTGTTTATTTACGTTTCGTAACACTTCCATGATTTCCCAACGCGTGATGGGGTCTAAGTTTCCTGTAGGTTCATCGGCGAGAAGTACTTTTGGATTATTGAGAAGTGCCCGTGCAATAGAGAGCCGTTGTTGTTCACCACCTGATAAGGTCTGTGGGAAACGCTTTTCTTTACCTTCCAAGCCTACCAGTGTTAATACTTCACTAATCCTTGTATTGCGTTCGACCTTATTTTTCCAAGCTGTGGCACGAAGTACAAAAGCCAAATTTTGATGTACACTTCGGTCGGGTAGGAGCTTAAAATCTTGAAAAACAATACCCAGTTTCCGTCTTAGTTTATGAATATGCCGCTTTTTAAGTTTTGAAAGCGCGGTATCGCAAATATGAATTTCACCAGTTGTAAGCGGCATTGCAGCGTATAATGTACGAATCAAACTACTCTTACCGCTTCCTGTTCTACCAATAAAATAGACAAAAGCACCTGCGGCAACTTCTAGCGACACCCCTTTCAGTACCACCTTTTTGTGCTGGCTAATGGTGGCATTATCAATTTTTATTATTGGTGAACTCATAATTGCCATAAAAGTAAGCATGTTTTAGAAGGAGTTAAACCAAATGTAGATTTATTCATCAATATTAATGAAAATATTAAGTTAAATTATGTCATTAAGTTTAAATATTAAATTAAAACAATCAATTATAGTTTAAAATAAAAATAAAAAACACAAATTTGCATCAAAATATAAACCATGTGTGGAATTGTTTGTGCTTTGGATATAAAGCAACCTGCTGAGGAACTTCGTCCGCAGCTTCTTGAAATGTCAAAAAAAATCCGTCACCGCGGTCCAGATTGGAGTGGAATACACGCCGATGATTATGCTGTATTAGCGCATGAGAGACTCGCAATTGTCGATCCAACTTCAGGTCGTCAGCCATTATATAGTGCAGATAAGAACCTCGTCTTGGCTGCCAATGGCGAAATTTACAATCACCGCGAACTACGCGCTACAACGCCAGACTACAAATTCCAAACGGGTTCTGACTGTGAAGTTATTTTGGCGCTTTATCAAGAAAAAGGTGCTGATTTTATTGACGAGTTAAATGGCATTTTTGGTTTTGTAGTTTATGATGCTTCCACAAAAGGTTTCCTCATTGCTCGTGACCACATGGGTATTATTCCGTTGTATTACGGTTTTGATCAAAACGGAACGCGTTATGTTGCTTCTGAGCTAAAAGCATTAGAAGGTGTTTGCCATACCATTGAAGTATTCCCTCCAGGACATTATATGACTGAGAAAGACGATGTGCCACAACGTTGGTACACGCGTGACTGGGAAGATTTTGAAAATGTCAAAGACAACGAAACAAGTATTGAAGATTTAGGAAAAGCTTTGGAAGATGCTGTTCACCGCCAATTAATGAGTGATGTGCCTTATGGCGTTTTGCTCTCAGGAGGTTTGGATTCATCTATTACATCTGCTTTGGCAAAAAAGTTTGCCAAAAACCGCATTGAAGCTGATGACAAAAAAGAAGCGTGGTGGCCACAATTACACTCGTTTTCTATTGGTTTAGAAGGTTCTCCTGATTTAGCCGCAGCACAAGTTGTGGCAGATAGAATTGGAACAGTGCATCACGAAGTAACCTTTACTGTTCAGGAAGGACTTGACGCCATCAAAGACGTTATTTATCACTTGGAGACCTATGATATTACCACGGTTCGCGCATCTACCCCCATGTATTTGCTTGCGCGTGTGATTAAATCTATGGGCATTAAAATGGTGCTTTCTGGAGAAGGCGCCGATGAAGTTTTTGGAGGGTATTTATATTTTCACAAAGCACCAAGTGCAGAAGAGTTTCATAAAGAGACCGTTCGAAAACTTGAGAAGTTGTATCAATACGATTGTTTGCGTGCAAACAAGTCGCTTGCCGCTTGGGGTATTGAAGGACGTGTGCCATTTTTAGATAAGGAGTTTATGGATGTTGCGATGCGCATCAACCCAAAAGATAAAATGATTACGCCAGAACGCATGGAAAAATGGGTGTTGCGAAAAGCTTTTGAAGACGAATTGCCAGCATCTGTTGCTTGGCGTCAAAAAGAGCAGTTTAGCGATGGTGTAGGGTACAGTTGGATTGATTCGCTTAAATTAGTTGTAGAGGAAGCGGTAAGTGACGCACAAATGGCACAGGTAAGCCATCGTTTCCCAGTACAACCACCACGTACTAAAGAAGAATATTATTACCGTAGTATTTTTGAGGAGCACTTTCCTTCACAGGCCGCGGCTCTGACTGTTCCATCTGTTCCATCTATTGCTTGTAGCACACCAACGGCATTGGCTTGGGACGAGTCATTCCAAAACATGAACGAGCCTTCTGGACGTGCTATTGGAGCGGTACACGTAGACGCCTATTAATAGCCGTTTTTTGCAAACATAATGTTGATAACTTGACAGAAAACAAGCCTCACTTTTATCAATAAAGTGAGGCTTTTGCTTTAAATTTGTAAGAATAGCTTTTTTCTTAATAAGATTATATGAGTGATCAACCCAATCAAAATTATTCCGCAGATAGTATACAAGCATTAGAAGGAATGGAGCATGTGCGCATGCGTCCATCCATGTACATAGGTGATGTTGGTGTGCGCGGATTGCATCACCTTGTCTATGAGGTTGTAGATAACTCCATCGATGAGGCACTTGCCGGGCATTGCGACCTTATTACAGTTCAAATCAAAGAAGATAATTCCGTAACCGTTGAAGACAACGGACGTGGAATCCCCGTAGGCATGCACAAAAAAGAAGGCGTTTCTGCTCTTGAAGTAGTGATGACAAAAATTGGTGCGGGGGGTAAGTTTGACAAGGACTCCTATAAAGTTTCGGGTGGATTACACGGCGTAGGCGTTTCGTGTGTGAATGCACTTTCAGATTCACTCAAGGCAACCGTTTATCGCGATGGTAAAATTTGGGAGCAAGAATATGCACGTGGTAAAGCACAATACCCTGTTAGAACTGTTGGAGAAACTACCAAAGCAGGTACAGAAGTAACCTTTTTACCAGACCGATCTATATTCAAGCAAACCATCGAATACAACTATGAAACGCTTGCTAATCGGATGCGAGAACTGGCTTTTTTGAATAAAGGAATCAAAATTCAGCTTACAGATCACAGAGAAAAAGACGATAAAGGCGAATCTGTTGGAGAACTTTTTCACTCTGAAGAAGGATTAAAAGAATTTATTCGCTTTTTGGATGCCAATCGTGAGCCTATTACATCCGATGTCATTTCGATGGAAGGGGAGAAAAATGAGATTCCTGTTGAGGTTGCCATGGTGTATAACACCTCATTTACAGAGAATTTACACTCCTACGTCAATAATATCAATACACACGAAGGCGGTACACACCTTTCAGGATTTAG
>CATIMP010000020.1 GCA_949528465.1 Bacteroidota bacterium
AAAAAGCACGATAACATAAAAGCGCAAAAGAATCCTGAGAACTTAGGAATACTAAAAAACTTTGTTGCTACACTACAAAGGTGTGATGGAGAATATGTGTTTGACCTCGCGGGAGATGACTGGCTTTCAGATGAAAATGCGTTGCAGATTTTGGCTGATGCACTTGATAATAACCCCACCTATAGTTTTGTTGACTGCGGCTATGATGCTTTTTACGAGTACAAAAACAAAAAAAAGTTGTTTTACAATAAGAACATTTTAAATAAGTCTACTTACGCAGAACACGTTCAAACAACAGGTTCTCCTACTCTTGGATGTTGTTTTAGAAAAAACGCACTAGAACAATTTGTTGACTTTGACCTCTACATTGAAAAAGGATTCAAGATAGAGGATTATCCCATTTTAACTGATTTAACCCAAAATTGTACGTATGGTTTTGTACACGAATCTTTAGTGACATACAGAATACATAAAACTTCTTACTCTAGTAACTTTCACGATTTCCTAGAAATGAAAATGTTTTTTGCTGAAAAATATAGCTATAGCAAAAATGCGATTTCAAAAATTCATGAAAATTACTATTTCATAAAGCTAGTGAATGCAAGTCTGCACTTTAAACCCAATGAGGGGAATATTGCTCTTAAAAATTTACGAAAAAAAACGTTGTTGCATTATGCGCTGTACCTTTCCTCTCAATTCCGCTTAATTTACAAAACGCTATGGGCTTTAAGAAGGTTTCGCTTTTAATTTAAACGCCTCCCAATCTCTAATATAATCTTCTTCCTCATATTCCTCAGAAGCTAGCACCAAACAAACGGAACCTGCCGAAAAATTACGCAGTTCACGCCAAACCATGGTTGGAATAAGTACGCCTTTAGTGGGATTGTGAAGTGTTACGGATTTTTGGTTTTGACCATCTTTTAAAACCAACTCAAAACTTCCACTTAAAGGAATAATAAGTTGAAATAAATTTTTATGTGCATGGCCACCACGTTCACTACCGCTTGGCACATCAAATAAATAATAAACACGTTTGGTTTTAAAAGGAAGTTTGCTGTTTTCCAAAACAGCTAAATTCCCTCTTGGATCTTTAATACTTGGTATGTCTAACCACTTAACTTCCATATTATTTAGCTAATTTTTTACGCAATAAAAATACAACCAAAAACAAACATCCTATGTATCTGACTGCATTTGCCATTATAATTCCTTCAATTCCGAATACATCAATCCAATACAAACTTAAACCAATAAGCACTGAAAAAGAGAATAGTTCTATCACAATGAAATCTATCAGACGCTTTTTGGCTACCAAATAATACCCAAATACAAGAAAAATAACGCGAAACCAATCTGCCGTTAATTGCCATTTAAAAAGTGTGGTTATGGCAGTAAAATCTTTTGAATAGAGTAATGTAGTAATCGGAGCACGAAATAAATAAACTAATATCATGGCCAACGAAACTATAGGTAAAAGCGTTTTTAAAATCGATTTTAGCTCATGTAATAAATGAAAATTGGGGATGATTTCTGAAAAACGCGGTAATACATAAAGTGAAAAAATAGCTGAAATAAAAACAAAATAATTTGCAGAAATGGTATTCATAGCTGTCCAAAGTCCCGCAGATTCTAAGTCAATTCTTGAGGCGATTAAACCACGAAGGTATATTTCAACAATATGCACAAGCCCAACGGCCAATAGCGACATAAAAATATAGGGAAGCAAATCTTTTAATCTTGAAAGATCTGGCTTAAATCCAATAAAAAAAGAAACGGGTAACGCAGCTTTTTTATAATGATAAAAATAGATAACAAACCCAATAACTGGACGACAAAGCAAAGCTATCAACGCCCCAAATAATCCGTATGAATAAAGTAAGGTAATCATGAGCGTTGCAGTTACTGATGCGGTAAATAATTGCACTTTAGACACAGACTTAAATGCCTTTTTTCCACTTAAAACGGCTTCGAAAAGCAACATTAGCCCCATAAAGGGAATGGTGAAGGCAACCGCCTGAATCAATGCACCATATTTAAGGTCAATCTGTAATTGAAAGGCAAGCCATTCATATTGCCAAAAGACAAGAATGCCAATCAAAATGGAAGCGCCTAAAAAAAGTGTTATTGTGGTGTTAAGTAACGCACGAACGCTAGCCTTACTTTCAGAAGATGCCGTTTGCGAAATAATTCCGTTTTGTGCGCCAACAGAAGAGAAAGCTCCTAAAACCTCAATTAAGTTGCGTAAATTAGCAAGAATAGCTAATCCAGATGCGCCTAAAAAAATCGCAATAGCTTTTTGCGAAACTAGCCCCACTGCTAAGCGTAAAACCCCAGCAGTTCCAGTATAGCCAATTACACGGAATAACATGTTGTTTTTTAGTGCTTTTAATGCTTTCACGAATAGGCGTTTAAAGCATCTATTATATGCTGAACTTCTGCGTCATTTAAACTAGAGTATAAAGGAATACTCACCACTTCTTTATGATAACGTTCTGTAACAGGAAGGCTTAAGCTGTTGTAATCCTGAAGCGCTTTTTGTTTATGCGGCGGAGTGGTATAATGAATTAAGCTCCCCACATTGTTAGTTTCCAAAAAAGCCATAAAATCTGATCTATCAGCAACACGGACTACAAACAAATGAAACACATGGGACTTATCCTGAGGATGCACAGGAAGTATGATTTTTGGGTTTTTTATCTCATTGGCATATCGAGATGCAATAACCAAACGACGCTCAAGTACGTTCTGATAGTCATTGAGTTTAACACTTAAAAACCGAGCTTGAAGTGCATCCAATCGCATATTAAACCCAAGGGTATCGTGTGTGTATTTTTTAGGCGACCCGTAGTTTTGAAGGACTCGAATATGCTTTTCAAGCGCACTATCATTGGTAGTAACAGCACCAGCATCGCCTAATGCCCCTATATTTTTTGTTGGATAAAAACTAAAAGCCCCAGCATCGCCAATAGCTCCCGCTTTAAAGCCTTTTTTTGAAACAGCGCCATGCGCTTGGGCAGCGTCTTCAATCAATAACAAATTATGTTGCTGTGCGAAATCTTGAAAGACTTCCACGTCAACAAGTTCCCCATAGAGGTGTACCACTAAACAAGCCTTTGTTTTGTAAGTTGTTAAACGTTGGGCTTCGTTAACATCCATACCAAATGATCCATCTTTTGGCTCCACAAAAACAGGAGTTAACCCAGCTTGTATTACTGCCAAAACAGTAGCGATGTACGTGTGTGCGGGCACCAATACCTCATCTCCTTCTGCAAGGATTCCTAATGATTTATATCCTTCAAAAATCAAACGAAGTGCATCTAGTCCATTGCTTGTTCCAATACAAAAATCGGTTCCACAAAAAGCAGCAAATTCTCGTTCAAAGGTTGTTACCGCATCACCTAAAATATACTGACCGCTTTCCAAAAAAAGCGAAAGCTCTTTTGCATACGCTTTTGCATATGCGTCATTTTCGGATTTTATGTTGAAAAATGGAATCATCGTATTCGATCAATCAATTTAGTGTGGTTTACTGTTTTGATATGGTAAAATTGCTGCACATCATTAACGGTTCTAA
>CATIMP010000021.1 GCA_949528465.1 Bacteroidota bacterium
TATAATCCCATAGTTGTTCCCATTCAAATTGATGGGTTTCGCCGGTCGTTCGATAAAAAAGGAATTTTTATAAAGAAGAAAGGAATTAAGCAAACCATGCATATCAAACCCCCACTATCTTTTGACCTTACAAAATCAAATGAAGAATTGGTAGCGCAAATTGCTGCAGCAATAGGTCAAGTTAAAAAGTAACTATTCCAAAATGCCGGCGCAACTTATGCGTGCACCTGCTGCTCCAGAGGGTTGCGAAACAAAATCATCTGCTCCTTGATGTACAATAATGGCTTTTCCTAAAATATTTTTGGTATCATCTTCACAGCCGATACACCATTCGTCAGTCTCGAAATACACACGACCAATCCCGTCTGCGCCAACGTCAAAGTTTCCTATATCTCCTTTGTGGTAACCTGTCTCACTGCCCCAAGCACCATGTGTTTCAAAAGTTGGATTCCAATGACCTCCCGTAGACTTACCATCTTCAGACGAGCAATCTGCTTTTTCGTGCAAATGAATGGCATGCGTACCTTCATCTAATCCACGAATGGTAACGCTTAATTCTACCAAACCGTTTTTTTCACTTAGCAAGGCAAAGCCAGCAGCATCAGATCCGCTTTTTGGGTTTAGCCCAATTTCCAATTGACTGCGTTGACAGCCAGTAGCAAGAATAATAGTGATGATTAGTAATATCTTTTTCATATCACCAAAGTACTTAAAATTTTCACGCACTAACAACTATTTTTCTAAATAGGGTATAAGTTTGTCGTAATACTTTTCAGCAATAAATTGTGCACCTGCTGTATTATAATGAACGTTGTCAGCTAAAAAATCGTCAGAAAACCCCGTTGCCATATCTACTGGAATTACTTTAGAAGTTGCAGTTGTTTGATTATGTGCAATTTCGAGAATATCAGTTTGAATTTGCTCAAAAATAGCAGTGAGTTCTTCGTTCATAAAACTTGATTTTGCTGGAGCCAGTTGTTCAATAAGTATAGTTACATTTGGGTTGTGCGTTTGAATTTTATCAATAATAGCATTGATGTTTGGTAAAATTGATTCAAGCGACGCACCCTGTAAGGCATCGTTGCCTCCGGGAGAGCTAAACAATACAATATCAGGAGTTTCAGTTTGATTAAGCCAATTTCCAATTTGGTTGTTTATTTGCGCCGATGTCCAGCCGCTATGGCCTTCGTGGTCATAATCGAAACAATAATTTTGGTGGCTATCATATAGCGCAATATCTTTTTGAGTACCAACAAAATCTACACTCCAATCGCCATTGATAATTTCTTTCCAAAGCGCATAACGGTAGCTTTCAAAGACAGGACGAAACCCCTGAACACGAGAAGCGCCCAATGGCATTATAGTTACTTTTCCTTCACTCGACACACATGCTTCTGTTTCGAGTTCAGTTTCCTCACTTGATTTACAACCTAAGAGCAAAATGATAAATAGGCAGTAGATTAGTGAAAGATTTGAATATTTCATAAGATTTAAATTTCTATATGCGTTACAATAGTTGTACCAATTGATACTCAATTTCAATTCCAGTTAAAATGCTGATATTTGAAAAAAAGAATTGTTATGCATCCACGGAACTTGTTTTTGCTGGGAATCATTTTGTTTTTTCTGAATTCGTGCGGTGTTCAATACCGCAGTACAACTTTTGATACCGACTTAACATCGATAGCATATAAAGATAAACAAAACTGGGCGGTGTTTGCTGGGAAAACAACTGATGGTATTGCTGTAAATGAATCTTCAGACATATTGCAAGCCGATGTTTTTTATATATACCCAACACTGTTAACAGATAAAAAAGATATCCGTTGGAATGCACCTATTCATGACAGTATTATTAATAACGATGTAAAAAATTTGGTTGTGACGTATCAAGCCACAGCTTGGGCTTCTGCCGCTCGACTTTTTGTGCCTTTTTACCGTCAAAATCACTACCGCGCTTTTTTTGAACCCTATTTAAACAATGGCGGAAAAGAAGCACAAGAGTTTGCATATAACGATGTTAAAGCAGCTTTTGAATACTACTTAGCTCATGAAAACAAGGAACGTCCCATTATTTTGGCAGGACATAGTCAGGGAGCGCATCACTTGAAAAAACTATTGCACGAATATTTTGATCAAAAGCCCCTTCAAAAGCAATTAGTTGCGGCATACTTGATTGGAACAAAAGTTTCCGCTGATATTTACACTTCAATTAAACCGCTTACAACGCCAACCGAAACAGGTGGTTTTGTGAGTTGGAACAGTTATAAAATGGGTAAATATCCAAAATATGCTAATTGGTATAAAGGGGCGGTAACAACAAATCCCATTACGTGGGACAATTCAAAAACTAGTGATTATTCACAACATAAAGGGGTGTATTACTACGACAAAAAAATCTACCCTAATAGCTTAACTGTAGACGTTAAAGATGGCTTATTGTGGGTAAGTTTACCTAAAGTTCCGAAGCGTTTTTTACTTTCGTTTATTCGTGATTATCACAATTTTGATGTCAATCTTTTTTGGCAAGATATCCGTGAAAACACTGCACTTCGTGTGAGTTCATTTTTGGAATCTAAATAGCTTATGGGGCTTCAGGAGCCAACACCACTTTTATTCCGTCTAATTCGGGTGTAATGGGAATTTGACATCCCAAACGAGAGTTTTCCTCTACGAAATAAGCTTCGTCTAACATTGCTTCTTCGTCGTCGTTCCGTTCGCCAAAATGTTCGTCAGTAACCACATACACTTGACAAGAAGCGCACATGGCCATACCGCCACAAATCCCTTCTACAGGAAGTTCAAAACCCTTACAGACCTCCATTAAATTTAAATCCATATCTGTAGGAACTGAAAACTCATGTTCAGTTCCCTCACGGTCAACGACCGTAATGCTTATGTCTGCACTCACGAAGTAACGGTTTGTTTAGGCTGTTCTTGCTCAAATCCTTGCACCCCTTGAACGGTCGTGTATTTGAGTGTAAACTTTTTGTCTGGATTGATAATTTTATACGCGGTTTGAACGGCGAGTGTTGCCTCGTGAAAACCACACAAAATCAGTTTTAGTTTCCCAGGATATGTGTTGACGTCTCCAATGGCAAAAACGCCAGGAAGGTTTGTTTGGTAATCAAACGTGTCTACCACAATGGCATTTTTTTCAATTTCCAACCCCCAATCTCCAATTGGACCAAGTTTTGGAGACAGTCCAAACAATGGAAACCACAAATCTGTTTTTACAGTTGTTTTTTCTTCTTTGGTATGAATGACAACAGATTCAAGTTCGTCATTTCCTTCAAGTTCTATTACTTCTCCAAACGTGTGAAGTTGCATTTTTCCATTAGCGGCCAATTCGTATGCACGTGCAACAGAGTCTTTATGCGCTCTAAAGCGATCACTTCTGTGTACCAAATGCACAAAGCTCCCTTTTTCTGCAAAATAAATCGCCCAATCTAGCGCCGAATCACCGCCACCCGAAATAACCATGTCTTTTCCTTCAAATTGGTCCGGATCTTTAACAATGTAGCGTACGCCTTTGTCTTCAAAATCAGCGATATTGCTAATAAGAGGTTTTCTAGGTTCAAAACTACCTAAGCCACCAGCAATCATTACTACTGGAGCGTGATGCTGTGTGCCTTTGCTTGTGGTAACGATGAATGTTCCATCTTCTTGTTTTTGGATACTATCTGCGCGTTCGCCCAATGTAAATCCAGGTTTAAATGGCGCTGCTTGCTCCATCAGTTTATCTACTAACTCTCCTGCTAACACAGATGGATAGCCAGGAATATCGTAAATCGGTTTTTTTGGATAAATTTCGGCAAGTTGACCACCAGGTTGCGGAATGGCATCAATAAGATGACAACGCAGTTTCATAAGACCTGCTTCAAATATTGCAAAAAGTCCTACGGGCCCTGCCCCAATAATTATAATATCAGTTTTAATCATTTTCTTCAAGTAATTTTTCTGTTAATGCATTCATAGCTACAATTTTTTGTTCAAAATCACCCTTTAGGCTGTTTCGATACACATAAAGTTTATCTAATAACGCATCGGTTTCCTCAGGTAAAAAGCCCTCAAGCCACTGACGCATTCGTTTTGCTAAAGTAGGAGATTTTCCGTTTGTTGAAATCGCGACTTTCAAATTCCCTTTTGTAACAATACCACCCATATAAAAATCGCATAGCGGTGGATTATCAGCCACATTGACTAATGTGTTTCTTTTTCGACAGAGTTTGTAAACGCGTTGGTTTACTTTTGGTACATCTGTTGTGGCTACGACAATATTTTTCCCTTTCAAAAATTTTCTATGGAAAGAACGCTTAATTACAGTAACGTTTTTGTCTGCAATAAACGCTTGTGTTTCTTCCCGCACCATTGGGCTAACAAGAGTAACTCTTGCATTTGGAGATGATTTAAATAGGAATTCTAGTTTTTCTAATGCTACAAATCCGCCCCCAACAATAAGGACATGCAATTGTTCTGTTTTTAAAAAAATAGGGTAGAGTGTATTCATGCGTGCTGGATTTCCTTTTGAATATTCCACAATGCGGTTTTGTCTTCCACAGCAGATCCTACAAATATAGTGGCAGGATTGCTAATACCCTCATCTTTAACACGTTTTACAATGGTTTGGAGTGTTCCAGTCACCCACTTTTCATTTAACATTGTACCGTTTTGCACAATTCCCACAGGGTAATCAGCAGGCTTGTGTTTTTTGAATATGGATATGATTTCTTCAAGATGCGTCATGCCCATAAGAATCACCACAGTTGCTGATGATTGCGCAGCATGTGTAATATCTTCTGAGGGTTTTCCGTCGCAAGTATAACCTGTTGTAATCCAAATACTTTCATACATACAACGTTTGGTTAGTGGAATACGGTGTGCTGCAGCAATTCCTGTGAAAGATGAAATTCCAGGAATGAGTTTCGCCGTAATACCAAAGCGTTCTGCATATGCAATTTCTTCAGCAGCGCGTGCAAACACGGAAACATCACCGCCTTTAAGGCGAACTACATTTTTTCCTTCTAGGACAAAATCCACAAGCATGGTGTTTATCTCAGATTGCTTAAACGAATGTTCGCCTTTACGCTTTCCAACAAAATAATGCTTGCCCAAGTTGTTGTGCGTCAATATAACGGGGTTTACTAATGCGTCATATAAAATGACATCCGCTTGCTCAACAGCACGAATGGCTTTTAGTGTAATCAGTTCTGGATCTCCAGGGCCTGCACCAACAATAGTAAGGGTTCCGTTAATTTTGTTGCGCATTTCTAAATTCTTTTATCCAGGCCATTACGTGTAATGCTTCGTTGTAGTAGCTATTAGCAAATGCTTCACTTGGGGAATTCGTATTTAATAGTCTTGTTACTTCCCCAAAAGATATTTTATCTAAGCTATTGTAGGTTGGAAAATGCGTTTCAAAAGCATCAATAATGGAGTGGTGTGAATTGATTTTAGCAGAACGCGTTGTAAGTAGCGCTTTTGCTGCTCGAATTCTTCCTGCATAACTGTAATAAATACTGTTTGCCCATTCTTTATTATCTAAAGCGGTTTTCGCTTTCTCAACATGTTCTTCTGCATCAAACAACAAGGTTTGAACGAGGTCAATTGTCACCCCCGCACATTCGCCTACACCAATGGCTTTTTTGTACATTTCTTCATTTCCCCAATCAACAAAATCGGATTGAGTTAGATTTGTAGTGTCGGCATAGCCTTTTAGGTTTTGGTAGAAGTAATCGGTTTCTTTTCTCAGATAATACTGTAAAAACGACTCCTCTTGTTGTTTGTTTGCATCAAAATCTTCCAATAACCATCGCAGCACCTGAGGCGTGCGCTTTGCAGGGACTTTAAGGGCTTTGTCGGCATACCTACCTTCGCCATTTCCTAATACGCCACCGCCCAATAAAACTTGCGTTGCGGGAGCAATATTTCCATCAGCTTTTACTGTCATTCCTTGAAAACCAATATCAGCAATGGCATGTTGCCCACAGGCATTCATACACCCGCTAATTTTAATATTCAAGTTGTATTTTGAGATTATTGAGGGATATTCTTCTTCAATAACACGTTGTAATTCTTGGGCTAATCCCATGCTGCTTGCAATACCCAAATTACACGTATCTGTCCCTGGGCAGGCCACAATATCATTGATTTTATGATACCCTGCTTTTGCTAAATCTAATTGCTGTAACGCTTGGTAAAGCGCTGGTAGATTAGCTTCTTTAACCCCTCTTAACAGTATGCTTTGCCCAATAGTAAAACGTAAGTCATCGCCGCAAAATGAATCAACAACTTCGGCAAGTGCACGTGCTTTGTCAGATGAAATATCACCACGATCAATGGCAATTCCAACGGCTACAAATCCATCTTGTTTTTGTGAAAATACGTTGTTTTCTTTCCATTTTGCAAAATGAACATCAACGGCTTTGTCAGCGTCAAAATTGGCTGTATTTACTGTAGTATTTTCCGTGGGAAAAATCTCAATTGTTTTTGGAGAAATAGATTTATAAACGTCTTGCACACGATTGTTAAAGGCTTCAAAACCTTGCTCCTTGATTAAGAACTTCATGCGCGCTTTGTTCCGGCGATTACGTTCTCCGTATTGGTCAAAAACGCGTACAACAGCTTCAGTGAATGGAATAAATTCCTCAACTGAAATAAACTCTTGAATGACATCAGCAACTCTTGGTTGCGCACCAATACCACCGCCAACAAGCATTTTGAATCCGCGTGTGCCATTTTGCTCAACAGGTATAAACCCGATGTCATGCGTAAATGTTATCGCGTCATCTTTAGCTGAACTGGAAAAAGCGATTTTAATTTTTCGTCCCATATCTTGGCAAATGGGATTGCGCAAGAAATATTCAAAAAAGGCTTTGGCATAAGGCGTGACATCAAATGGCTCATCTGGATCAATTCCTGCGACAGCCGAAGCGGTTACGTTGCGAATGGTATTTCCACAAGCCTCTCGCAAGGTAATATCGTCTTGTTCTAATTCTGCCCAAAGTTCTGGGGTTCTATCCAACGATACGTAGTGAATTTGAATATCTTGACGTGTGGTAATGTGTAAGTTACCGTTAGAGTATTCGTCTGAAACCTGAGCAATTCTACGCAATTGTTTTGCTGAACATTTTCCATAAGGAATTTTAATGCGCACCATTTGCACACCTTGCTGACGCTGTCCGTAAACACCTCGTGCTAAACGAAGGCTTCGGAATTTTTCTTCGTCCATCTTTCCCTCCTTAAACGCAAATATTTTGCGCTCTAAGTCAAGAATATCGTATTCAACAATGGGGTCTTCTATTTCAGTTCTAAAACTTTTCATGTGGTTTCTATAAATCCAACACCTGCGGTGTTGAATGTGTTTGGATCGATTAAAATAAATGCACCTAACGCAGGGTTTTCTTTGTAAGATTTTGTGGTAATGGGTTGCGCCAGTGCCAATCCACCTTTGCCAATATCATTGAGCTCCAGTTGATTTGCTTGACGGTTTTCTAAGGCTTCCAAATCAATTTTAGAGCGGACGTTTTGCACTTTTACCAAACTACGTTGGATACCTTGCTGCAGCCAATATTTGTTACCAGGAGTTAATGGCGTGTCTTGCATCCAGCAAAACGTTGCGCTTATATTTTTCCCGCTATTGACATTCGCTTTTTCGTTGAGGATGCTATCACCTCTAGAGGCATCTATTTCATCAACCAAGAGAATTGTACCATTTTCTCCAGCTGAGATTCTTCCTGTACTTTCTCCATATTTTTCAATGCCTTTAATAATGCTTTTTCTTCCTGACGGATGAATGTTAATTGCATCGCCAACAGCAAAACTTCCCGAGCGGACATTTCCAGCAAAGCCACGATAATCGTGTAATTCTTCACGTTTTGGACGGATCACATATTGAATTTGAAATGCACCGTCATTCGCTTGGTTGCTTTCTAAAGGAATCATTTCAATTAAACTAAGAAGCGGTTCGCCTTTATGCCAATTTAATTTATCAGAAGTACTCACGACATTTTCGTTATACAAAGCCGATACAGGCGTGTAGTGATAGGTTACACCGTCTTGTCCGTGTTTGTCGACAAGGCTTTCAAGCGTTGTTTTTATATTCTCAAAAACATCCTGACTGTAATCTACCAAATCCATTTTGTTGACAGCAAATATGATTTGCTTAATACCCAGAAGCTGGGTGATAAAAAAGTGTCGTTTGGTTTGCTCAATAACCCCTTTTCTAGCATCTAAAAGGATGATACTTGCTTGCGCCGTTGAGGTACCCGTCACCATGTTTCTTGTATATTCTACATGACCAGGAGAATCAGCAATAATGAATCTTCTTTTTGGTGTAGAGAAGAAGATGTGTGATACGTCAATCGTGATGCCTTGCTCACGTTCTGTGAGTAAGCCATCAGTGGCTAAAGACAAGTCTAAATATCCAAAACCGCGTGCAGCACTTTTTTCTTCAATGTGCTGAATTTGATCTGTTTTTAAGGCCCCAGTTTCGTATAAAAGTCTACCAATTAAGGTGCTTTTTCCGTCATCTACGCTTCCTGCGGTGGCAATTTTAATGAGTTCCATATTAAAAATATCCTACTTTTTTGCGTTCTTCCATTGCTCCTTCTGAACGTTTGTCATCCATACGTGCACCGCGTTCTGAAAAATTAGAGCCTCCAATTTCATTAATAATCGTATCGAGTTCTGTTGCTTCGGAAAGCACGGCTGCGGTACAGCTCATGTCTCCAACTGTGCGAAAACGTACAGAAGTATGTTTACGTTCGTCGTTTTCTTCCACGTTTACATAATCCGAAACAGGCATCCATTGATTATCACGCATAAACACTTCGCGTTCGTGCGCGTAATAGATAGATGGGATTTCAAGTTTTTCTTGACGGATATAATGCCAAACGTCTAATTCAGTCCAGTTGCTGATAGGAAAAACACGAACGTTTTCACCGTTGTGAATCATGCCGTTAAGCATGTCAAATAATTCTGGTCGTTGTAATTTTTCGTTCCACTGTCCAAAATCATCACGAACCGAAAAGACACGTTCTTTGGCGCGTGCTTTTTCTTCATCTCGTCGAGCACCACCCATACATGCATCAAATTTGTGTTTTTCAATAGTGCTCAATAGGGTAGTGGTTTGCAGACTATTTCGGCTTGCGTGTCTCCCTTTTTCTTCAACTACGTTTCCTGCATCGATGTCGTCTTGTACACTTCCAACAATAAGGCGAAGCCCATGCTCAGCGACAAGCTTGTCTCGAAGTTCAATAGTTTCTGGAAAATTATGCCCAGTATCTATATGTACTAACGGAAATGGGATGCTTGCTGGCGCGAATGCTTTTTGTGCTAAGTGCAACAGCGTAATGGAATCTTTTCCACCCGAAAACAGCAAACACGGATTATTAAACTGTCCTGCTACCTCTCGGATAATATAAATGGATTCTTCTTCTAATTGTTTAAGGATGCTCATGATTTAATTGTATGTAGTCCACATTCTTTTTTACTTGTTTCCCACCACCAGCGACCTGCGCGTATGTCTTCTCCAGGCTCGATAGCTCGTGTACAGGGGGCACAACCAATGCTTACATAGCCTTTGTTGTGTAATTTGTTTTGCGGAACGTTGTGTGTGTCCAAATACTCGGTTACATCTTCCAACGACCAGTGCAATAGCGGATTGAATTTTAAAATCCCAAAAGACGCGTCATAACTGAAAAAATCCAAGTCTGAACGATTTTGCGATTGACTTTGACGTAAACCTGTAATCCAAACGCTTTGGTTTGCTAACGCCCGCTTTAAGGGTTCTATTTTTCGGATATTACAGCATTCTTTTCTGTTATCTACAGATTCGTAGAAACTATTCGGTCCTTTTGAAGTAACTAAGTCTTCAATTGAATTTGAGTTGGGTGCAAACACATTGATGCGCGTTTTAAACTTGCGCTGTGTTACATCAAGAACATCATAGGTTTCTTGAAAAAGGCGACCTGTGTCTAGCGTAAAAATTTCAATAGGTAGTTTTTGTGTCGCAATATGATGCGTGATTACTTGATCTTCTTGACCCAGTGATGTAGAAAATGTAATATTCCCTAAGTTCTGTTCGAGTAGAAAATCAAAAAGCGCAGTTAAAGAGGGTGTTGCGCTTAGTTTTTCGTTCAATTCTTTTGCGATCAATAAACTCATTTTCTTCCCCATTTAATCTTGTTCCAAACGCGTTCGTGAACGACGTATAAAATCATTTTGGTTACTAATTCTATACCACCAATAGAAAGTGCAAACGCCAGTTTTCCAGTAATGAGGTATGAAATAATAATGGTGTCAATAGTTCCAATAATCCTCCAGCTCACTGACTTTAGCAGCGACCGCGAAAAGCGTTCCTGCTGTTCAGCACGCTTTTCCTTTTTAGACGATATTATAAATTGATCTACTATCATGTTTGTTAAATACTGGACAAATATAATAAATACTATCAAATTGATAGGATTAATAGAATATATTTTTTTTACATTTGTAATATGATTTCA
>CATIMP010000022.1 GCA_949528465.1 Bacteroidota bacterium
ATAAACTACCTTCTAACGAAATAAAGTTTTTGTTAGGCTATGCGGGTTGGAACGAAGGGCAATTGGCAGATGAAGTCAAAACAAAGGCTTGGATTTTGGTCAAAAACCACTTTACTATTTTTGAAAATGAGGAACGGCTTTGGGGAAGTGTTCTTCGGGATTTGGGCGGTGAGCTTGCGCTGTACTCCTATGCGCCTATTTTTCCTGGCCTGAACTAACCGATTCATTTAAGGCGTACTGCAATTGAAGTGCAATTGTACTTTGATAATCGGTTCTACGATACGAAGAAACAGGTTGAATCCCAGTAATAGAGTTAGTCATAAAAACCTCTTGAACTTGTTGCAAATCAAAAGGAGAAATTTTTTCTTCAACACAGGAAATGTTTTGCTTTTTAGCCAATCGTATGACTTGCTTGCGCATGATGCCATCTAAACAGCCCGAGGTTAACGGCGGTGTACGAAGTACATCTCCATCAACAACAAAAAGATTCCCGTTTAAGAATTCCACAACTTCTTTATCGTCATTGACCAAAATACCGTTATCAAAACCCTGTTCTTGCATAAAAATACTGCCAATAACATTTAGGGCTTTGTTATTTGATTTTAGGTTTGACAACATACTTTTTTGCACATAATAATCTTTAAACAATTCTACGTTGTAGCGTTCTTTTGAAGTATAGGTTTCTTCATCGAGTGGTTTGGCTTCTATAACATAGCTCACTTCTCGCGAAGCCGGCAAATACACCCCGCCATCATTTCTAAAAACTGATAAGCGAATACGCCATGAAGAAGAAATACTGCTTTGCGCTTCTACTACGCGGATGCATTCTTGCTCTAAGAATTCAGGTGTAAATGTCATGGGGATATTCATGCGAAATACACGCATGGCAGACATAAGTCTAAAATAATGGTCTTCCCAAAAGTATAGCTGATTTTGTCCAAAACGGAGTGTCTCAAAAACAGCATCGCCGTATAAAAATCCACGATTATGAACTGAAAAAAGTGGCGAAGTTGCAGATTGCAATGCGCCGTTTAGGTTAATCATACGCTTATGCCGAGCCTAAAACTTGCTTTAAATCTCCAATTTGACTTTCCCAAAGCATTTTGGTCTCCTCAACTTCGTCCTCTTCGGCAAAGTCGGTTACTACCACAGAAACATCTTTGGTGATTTCGTCAACAACGATTTGCATTTCAAAGTAACAATCGTCTTGATCGTCTTCTCCATTGAGCCAGCGAAAACGCACAAATTCATTTGCTTTTTTGCGAAGCAACAACGCTTCCTCTTCGGAATCATCCCATATAAATGAATATTTTTCGGTCCGTGCATTCACATTATCTGCAAACCATTCTGAAAGCCCAGAAGGGGTATGCATATATTGGTACAGTAGCTGAGGCGATGCCTGAATCACAAATTCAAGCTCAAATTTTGTTTTTGACATATAAAAATAAAAAGCCCAATATATAGATTAAAACCGACCTTTAAAAGAAAAGCCACAAAAACAGCGATAAAAAGGGAAAACAAATTGTTATATTTGCGCTCGATTTGGCGAGGTAGCTCAGCCGGTTAGAGCGTCGGATTCATAACCCGGAGGTCGGGAGTTCAAGTCTCCCTCTCGCTACAAAAAGCCTTTTGACAAATCAAAAGGCTTTTTTTATTTAAAACGTATCTTCTTTTTAATCTTTATTAGAAACTTTTAAAATGATTTCTTCATTTTGTTTTTCAATAGCGAATACCTTTTTTATATCGTTATTTAATCCTAACGG
>CATIMP010000023.1 GCA_949528465.1 Bacteroidota bacterium
ATTCCAGCAATCACAACTTGATTCGCACTCTTTTTACCAAAAATTTCAGAAATGATATCTGTGATAAGAAACGTAATGGGATAGGGTAAAATCCCAACTGATAATTCAAAAAGGCTAAAACCAAATACCTCCCAGTCAAAAGGGTACCAATAAAAAAACTTTTGGAAAATCAGGTTAGACACCACCAATGAAGTGATGAATAAGGCTGCTAAATACAAGTATAATTTACGTGCTGCTGGAGTTGCCTGTATCATTTAATGTTGAGTGTAAATGGTAGGCGTGTTTGAATTTGATTTGCAGGGTGTTTCAAAGCGTTAGCATTTCTGAGCCAAAGTCCAAGTTCAGGTGGCAGCTGTTGTTTGATGCTGCCAAATGGCCCACGGAACAATTCACCTAACATACTTTCTAAATCATCGTCATATTTTGGATAGGTTGTGATTTTATAGCGTTCAATTCCAGCAAGTGCAGCCGCACGTTCTAAGGCGGTTTCCATGCCGCCCAAGTGGTCAACTAGGCCAATTTCTTTTGCTTCCACACCTGACCAAACACGTCCTTGCGCAATTTCGTGCACGGCTTCTTTGCTCATCTTCCTGCCCTCGGCAACACGGCTTAAAAATGTTTGATACACTTGATTGATACCTACTTTTATTTCTTGTCGCGTAGCATTGCTTAACGGCTCAAAAGGAGTGTAACGTATGGAGCGCTTGTTTGTAGCAACCTGCTCGGCATTGATACCCCAACGATTTGCCAAACGATTTACGTTGGGTAGAATGCCCCAAACGCCAATAGACCCAGTAATGGTAGTGGGTTCAGCTACAATTTCGTCTGCGTTTGCAGCAATGTAATATCCGCCCGAAGCAGCTACATTCCCCATTGACACCACTACTTTTTTGGTTTTTTTTAGGTGTTCAATTTCTTCCCAAATAAGTTCAGATGCAAGCGCACTTCCTCCCGGTGAGTTCACACGCAACACTACCGCTTTGATATTTTTTTTCTTCCCAATTTTCTTTAGGATTTTGATGATTTTTTCCTGTCCAATAATTTCTGCACCACCTTCTCCGTAAATAATTTCACCCTGTGCATACACCACTGCAATCCGGTTAGGGCCTTTGCCTTTTTTGCTTTTAGAAACGCTCAAATAATCTATGAAATTGACAAACTCTACATCATCTTCATCTAGGCGTTCGAAAATTTTTTCTTTATAGGCACGGCGTGTTACTGTTCCATCTACTAGTGCTGCATTTACAGCTCGTTGTGCTGTAAGGCCAGCAACATTGTCAGCAAGTTGATTGAGTTTTTCCGATGTCATGATACGGCTTTGCGCTATATCTGCCACGACTTCGTCCCAAATATGACCTAAAAACGATTGGATTTGTTCTCTGTTTTCCTTGCTCATGTTGTCATCTAAAAAGGGCTCTACAGCACTTTTGTACTTTCCATTTCGGATAACTTCCATGTTGATTCCCGATTTTTCTTGCGCAGATTTATAGTAAAGCACTTCTGTGCTAAGTCCGCGAAAATCAATAGCACCTTGTGGATGTACAAAAATGGAGTCGGCTACCGAAGCCAAAAAATAATCCGATTGCCCGTAATAATCGCCGTAGGCATAAATAAACTTACCACTTTCTTTAAATTTTACTAATGCATCACGAACGGCAGAAATATTTGAAATTCCTCCTAAAGCACTCATGTTTTGGATGCTAATTCCTGAAACACGTTTATCATTTGTTGCATATGCTATTGCTGGCAATATGGTGTTAAGTCCGTGGGCTTCAGCATCTAATTCCAAGGCTTCTGAAAATGAAAACGATTGTGGCTCGCGGGCTTGAATCGGTACTTTCATATCCATGACAAGTACTGTATTGTTTTCAATTTCAACAGCCTCGCTTTCTTCTTCCAATACGGCAACTGACCCCGCAATAAAAACAAGCAAAAACACAAAAAACAACCCAAGCGCAACAAAAGTACCCAAGGCTGAACTGATTAAATTCCTGAAAAACTGCATAACATTTGGTGTAAGTTTCAAATATACAGGTTTCCCAATTCTTTTTCCCATTTTTGCGTTATGGCACTGGCGTATATTTCAATTGGCAGTAATTTAGGAAATCGCTTTGCGTATTTGCAACAAGGCATCAATGCGTGTTCCGATAACATTGGTAGTGTTCATGCCATTTCCACGATATTAGAAACGCCTGCTGTGGGCTTTGACGGAAACCCATTTTTGAATGCGTGCTTTTCGATTAAAACAACGCTAACTGCGTCAAACCTTATGCAAGAGCTTTTGGCTATTGAAACAAAACACGGCCGAATACGAAGTACAACTGTTGGGTATCAAAATAGAACGCTGGATTTGGATTTGCTTTTTTATGATGATTTGGTGCTGAACGAAGCCATTTTGACCTTGCCTCACCCAGCTATGGAGAAGCGCCGATTTGTACTGCAACCACTTGCAGAAATTGCGCCAAATAAAGTACATCCCATTTTGGGAAAAACCATCACATTATTATTGGCTGAATGCAGCGACAATACAGAACTGAACGCTATTACGCAAACGCTTTTGCATCCGTTGTATGCAAACATAAAGCAACATGATTTTATTTGTATTGAAGGAATTATTGGTAGCGGAAAAACAACACTTGCCAAAACCTTAGCAGCAAAATTGGGCTATAAAACCCTTCAAGAACGTTTTGCCGATAATCCATTTTTACCAAAATTTTACAGAAAGCCAAAGCGTTTCGCTTTTCCGCTGGAATTATCTTTTTTGGCAGATAGGTTTAAACAGATCAATGAAGAAGCAGAACAGTTAGATTTGTTTCAATCGGGGGTGGTTTCAGACTACCATATGAGTAAGTCATTGGTTTTTGCACAGAATACGCTCAGCGAAGATGAATACCCTCTTTTTAAGCAGTTGTTCGAGTTGATGTCACGCAGCGCTAATCAACCTACATTGTGTATTTATTTGCGTCAAACGCCTATGCGCGCCAAGGATAATATCAAAAAACGCGGGCGTAGTTACGAACAGCAAATTGCAATCGAATATCTTGAAAAATTAGCTACGGGCTATGATCAACATTTACCCTTTTTGAGAACGCAGATGACAGTAGTTGAAGTAGATGTTTCGGACTTGGATTTTGTACTTCACTCCAACGACCTTGACGAGTTGGTTCATCGGGTTAATGCGCAGCTGGACGCAAGTGCATAAAAAAGTGCCATAACACCACCCCAGCAGAGGTTGCCACATTTAGTGAATGTTTTGTGCCCAATTGCGGGATTTCTACTGCGGTATCGCACACATCAATAACTTCTTGTGTTACTCCTTGAACTTCGTTTCCTAACACCAACACGGCAGTTTGGTTAGCATTTGGTTTTACTTCATCCAAAAATGCAGCTCCTTGGATTTGCTCTACGGCATAGGAATGTGCTCCTGATTGTCGTAATTCTAACACCGCATTTTCCGCAGAAGTTTCATAACGCCAACTCACGCTTTCTGTCGCGCCAAGTGCTGTCTTGTGAATGTCTTTGTGTGGAGGTGTTGGTGTAATCCCACAAAGTACAATTTCTGATACTCGAAAAGCATCAGCAGTGCGAAAAATGGCTCCAACATTATTTCGGCTTCGAATATTATCCAAAACTAAAATAATATTTGATTTTGGAGCAGCTTTAAACGCAGCTATATCCAGCCGGTTCAATTCCTCCATGGTCCATTTTCGCATGTGCCAAAGATAGCAATTGCGTTTGGCTAAAAATGGTAAATTAGCCAGAACTAAATTCTCGTTTTGTCCGCAAAGAAAAAAACAAAAGAAACGCCTTTGATGAAGCAGTACAATCAAATCAAGGCGAAATACCCAGACGCGCTTCTTCTTTTTCGCGTGGGGGATTTTTATGAAACCTTTGGGCAAGACGCTGTAAAAGCAGCTAAAATTTTGGGAATTTTATTGACTAAACGTGGCGCAGGTAGTGCAAGTGAAACCGAATTGGCAGGTTTTCCACACCATTCGTTGCATACGTATTTACCAAAGCTTGTACGCGCCGGCCAGCGTGTTGCTATTTGTGATCAATTGGAAGACCCCAAGCTCACCAAAAAAATCGTAAAACGCGGTGTAACAGAGCTGGTAACGCCCGGCGTCACACTAACCGATGGTGTTTTAGAAGAAAAAAATAATAATTTTTTAGGCGCACTTCACCTTCAAAATAACACACTTGGGTTTGCGTATTTAGACATTTCAACTGGGGAGTTTCAATGGGCACAAGGCGCTGTTCCTGAAATTAGCACCTTATTGCAACAGCTAGAAGTAAAAGAATTGTTGGTTGCTAAGCCACAACGCAAAGCCATTGCAACATTGTTAGGCGAAAGCCTGCCATTCTTTGTGCTGGAGGATTGGGTGTTTCAGACGGAATATACTTCTGAAAAATTGATGCAACACTTTGCTGTTAAAACGCTCAAAGGTTTTGGTTTTGATGGCGCTGATTTGGGTATGATTGCCGCAGGGGTTGTTTTACATTATTTAATGGAAACCGAACACGCTAAGTTGGGGCACTTGGTACAGCTCAAGCACCACAACCCGCAGCAACAAGTTTGGATGGATCGTTTTACGGTTCGAAATTTAGAACTTATTTCGCCTAATGCTCCCGAAGCCATAACACTTCTTGAAGTGGTAGATAATACGGCTACGGCCATGGGTGGTCGCTTGCTGCGCCGCTGGATTACAGCACCGATAACGAATGTTTCCGCTCTAAAAAAACGATTGGATGTCGTAGCTTATTTTAAGGAGCAGTCAGTATTGCATCAGCACGTGTTATCATGCTTGAAAAGCATCACAGACATAGAGCGTCTTACAGCTAAAGTAGCCACAGGGCGCATAAATCCAAGAGAAGTAAATGCGCTTCGTCAGGCATTGGTACAGACTAAAAATATTACAACTCTTTTAGTAGATGCATCGGCAGTTGCGCCACTACTTGCGACTATTCAGGATAGTCAATCCATTACTGATCACATTTCCAGTTGGATTGAATCTGAGGCACCCACACAATTGGGAAAAGGAAATACCATTGCGCGTGGTGTTTCAGAGGAATTAGATGAATTACGTACCCTGGCACAAGGTGGTCGAGACACACTAGACGCCATGCTTGATCGTGAAGCTGAACGTACAGGAATCCCATCGCTTAAAATTGCTTTTAACAATGTATTTGGCTATTATATTGAAGTGCGAAACTTGCATAAAGACAAAGTTCCTGAGGAATGGGTGCGCAAACAAACCCTAGTGAATGCTGAGCGGTATATCACAGACGAATTAAAAACATATGAAACCAAAATTTTGGGTGCTGAGGAGCGAATTTCAGTGCTTGAGCAACAGCTTTTTCAGGAGCTGATTCATTATTTGGTTCCTTATATTCAATCGTTTCAAAGCACGGCACGTAGTATTGCTCAATTAGATGTTTTAAGTGGATTTACAACGTTGGCAACGAAGCAAAACTATTGCCGACCAGAGTTTGTATCCAACACTTCTTTGGAAATTGTTGCAGGAAGGCACCCTGTAATTGAGCAACAGTTACCACACGAAAACCCATACATACCAAATGATGTGTATTTGGACAATGACGCCCAACAAATTATTATGATTACAGGGCCCAATATGTCGGGAAAATCTGCCATATTACGTCAAACAGCACTCATTGTTTTATTGGCACAAATGGGAAGTTATGTGCCAGCAACTGAGTTGTGTCTGGGCATTGTCGATAAGATTTTTACGCGAGTAGGGGCGAGCGATAATATTTCAAAAGGCGAATCAACTTTTATGGTAGAGATGCATGAAACGGCAGCGATTATGAATAATATTTCGGCGCGTAGCTTGATATTATTGGATGAAATCGGACGTGGCACAAGTACCTATGATGGTATTTCAATTGCGTGGGCATTAGCGGAGTTTGTGCACGAACACCCAACGCATCCAAAAACGCTTTTTGCTACACATTATCACGAATTGAATGAGATGTCATCACAATTTGAACGCATCAAAAACTACAATGTTTCGGTACAAGAAACACCCGATGACGTGTTGTTTTTACGGAAGTTGGTTCCTGGAGGCAGTGCACACAGCTTTGGGATTCACGTGGCAAAAATGGCGGGAATGCCCAAGTGGATTTTGGTACGTTCTAAGCAAATGCTTCAACAGCTAGAGGCATCAAGACAAGCCCATGAAACAGGTGAAGAGCCCCTTCAGTTAAGTATGTTTCAGTTAGACGATCCGTTGCTAGAGGAAATACGTCAGCAACTCTTGGCATTAAACATTGACGAGTTGACACCAGTCGATGCCTTAATGCAACTAAATGAACTTAAACGAAAACTAGGCAAATAGTTTTGCTAAGAAAACATAGATTTTCTTACATTTGCGTTCCAATTGCGAAAGTAGCTCAGGGGTAGAGCATCACCTTGCCAAGGTGAGGGTCGCGGGTTCAAATCCCGTCTTTCGCTCAAGTTAATTGAAATTGTTATTTATAAAGGAAATTTTATTTATAACAAAAGTGAGCGACAAGTCGCGCCTGCCTGCCGCCCGCTGTGCGGAACGGACAGTACAGGCAGGGGTTCAAATCCCGTCTTTCGCTCAAGTTAATTG
>CATIMP010000024.1 GCA_949528465.1 Bacteroidota bacterium
CGACGCGCTACCGCGCCCGCAATTTGTCTATAGAGCACATCTCCAAAGACAGGATTGTTGACCACAATAGTAGTGCGTTCGTTAAGCGTAGAAGATTTTGGATGCCATGCTACTAAATATTTGCCAGGGTGATATTTGCTAAAAACTACTTTACCTGAAACCGGATAACGGGTAACATGCACGTTTAGTGGTGACATAAAAATGGAAACTTGCAGGCGTTTTCCTTTAAAATACTCAGGTTCTTCTACTTCTTCAATAATAACTACTTTTCCATCGACGGGTGCTATAACAGCATCAGAAAGTGCAAGCGGCGGGCGACTTGGATTTCTGAAAAATTGCAATATCAACACCAAAAAAACAAATAGCCCTAACTGCAGTAAAATGCGTAACCACTTTAGAGCTACAAACTGCTCTACAATTAGCGCAGTTGCTGCAATGAGTACAAAACTTACAATGATAATGGTAAAACCTTCTTTATGAAACATATCCGAATAGAACTAAAATGAAAATATATAATGGAATGGCAAGTAACGTACTGTCTAATCGATCGTACATTCCGCCGTGACCGGGGAGTATTTTACCGCTGTCTTTTACACCACATTTGCGTTTTATTTTTGATTGTACCAAATCGCCTAGTCCTCCAAAAACAGCAGTAATTAAAGTTACTGTAATTGTTGTTTTGACGTCAAATAGTTCAACATAACATCCCGCAAAAAACATGATTATTATGGTAATGGCAATACCGCCAATATTACCTTCAATTGTTTTGTTGGGCGAAATATTAGGTGCCAAAGCATGTTTTCCTATTGAAGAGCCAACCAAATAAGCACCAGAGTCGTTAAGCCAAATAATACCAAAAAAGAAAGCAACAAAATCTGGATTTTGATTGCTCAGAAGTACCAATAATACGAGCGGTATACTAACGCCAAAAAAACTTAAAACAGTCACAAAAGTTTTAGAGTAATTAATTTCTTTTTTAGTCCATAAAAAAGTTGCAAGTAGTAAAACACCAATAATTCCAGTTAAAAGAAGCCAATGCTTAGTTTGCTCAAAAAAGAATGGTAGGAGTAAGGCTACCGGAAAAAAAATGTAAACTACAGGTACTTTTTTAGTTGTAATATGCTGAATTTCACTCAATGAAACGAGTGTCATTACAAGTATGACTAACGAAAAAAAAAGTGTATTAATGTAAAGGCTTCCCAACAAAAGCCCAGCATAAAAAAGGGATGTTATTAAGCGAATAAATAGCGTCATGAAAAATCCTCAAGCAATAATAGATACACTTCTTTTACGCCACTTCCGTAGTTCATGTAGTTTTCCTCGTTAAGGGCGTCGGATTTAAATTGCTTTATTGATGTAATATTAAGCGGAATATTATATGAGTAGCGATTTTTAATACTTTTCAACGCGTCTGAAACCGTTTCAGAAAATTGACGTGTTCCTGCCAAAATAATAAGTGTTTCGGGCAAATCAGAAAGTTTGTTGGCTCCCAATTGATGCTCACAAACTACCACGCTACCGTCATAAGCAACGATAGATTCGCAACTACATAGCATTATTTTTGCGTTTAAATTGGTTTTGGTAAGTGTAATTCCTGTATCGAGCTTTTGTGCCAAGGCAGGATCCAAACAAAGTAATTCACGAATTTCAGCAGGATATTCTTTTACAATATCGGCGAAGGCTTCTTTAGCATCATCGAGTTGCTCGCAATACACAAACTTACCACCACGGCGTGTAAATTTTTGAGCAAAATTTTGTTCAATAGGGATTTCCTCTGCTGGCATATGAGGGCCGCGTTCCTCAATTCCCACCTCTTTCGGGGTTGCTTTTTTACCAAATAATGAAGACCAGAATTTACTCACGAAATATGCTTGTTACACAAAGGTAACAAATCGTATCTATTTCGCATCTTTTGGCGTTTCATCTTTGGTTGTTTTTGCTTTTGATGCCGTACGCTTTTTAGGGGTTGCCTTAGCTTTTGCAGGAACTATTTCTTCGGGCTTTTCAAACGGACGTGACCCAAAAATTCGCTCCAAGTCATCTTTAAAAATAACTTCTTTTTCTAGTAAGTGCTGTGCAAGTTCAGTGAGTTTAGTTTTGTGCTTTTTCAATAGTTGAACGGCACGTTTGTATTCTTTCTCTACAATTGAAGATATTTCAGTATCGATTAGTTTTGCCGTTTCTTCAGAATAGGGTTTTGTAAACCCATAATCCCCTTCATTTGTTTGGTAGTAAGTGATGTTTCCAATTTTATCGTTGAGCCCATAGATAGTTACCATGGCTCTAGCTTGTTGCGTAACTTTTACTAAGTCGCTCAGTGCTCCAGTTGATATTTTATTAAAAATGATTTCTTCTGCAGCACGACCGCCTAATGTAGAGCACATTTCGTCGAGCATTTGTTCTGTACGAACAATTTGACGTTCTTCTGGTAAATACCACGCTGCACCCAAGGATTGCCCGCGCGGTACAATAGTAACCTTTACAAGTGGCGCGGCATGTTCTAACATCCAACTAACAGTTGCATGTCCAGCTTCATGAAATGCGATGGTCTTCTTTTCTTCTGGTGTAATAATTTTACTCTTTTTTTCAAGTCCACCCACGATTCTATCAACGGCGTCTAAAAAGTCTTGGCGGCCTACTCTTTTCTTATTCTTACGAGCAGCAATAAGTGCCGATTCATTACAAACGTTAGCAATGTCTGCGCCTGAAAACCCAGGAGTTTGCTTTGCAAGAAAATCTACATCAAGTTTTGGGTCAGATTTTAATGGCTTTAGGTGTACGCTAAAAATTTCTTTTCGTTCGTTTAAATCGGGCAAGTCTACATAAATTTGACGATCAAAACGCCCAGCACGCATCAGGGCTTTGTCTAGTACGTCAGCGCGGTTGGTAGCTGCAATAACAATAACGTTAGTATTCGTTCCAAAACCATCCATTTCAGTAAGTAGCTGATTTAGAGTGTTTTCACGCTCATCATTAGACCCTGTCATGTTATTTTTCCCACGGGCACGTCCAATAGCATCAATTTCATCTATAAAAATAATCGCGGGAGATTTGTCTTTAGCTTGCTTAAATAGATCACGCACACGCGAAGCCCCTACACCTACAAACATTTATCCAAAATCTGCTCCCGAAAGAGAGAAAAACGGCACTTTTGCTTCTCCAGCTACGGCCTTGGCTAAAAGCGTTTTTCCTGTTCCAGGAGGTCCTACAAGCAATGCACCTTTAGGAATTTTGCCTCCCAACACGGTATATTTCGTTGGATTTTTAAGGAAATCAACAATTTCTTGTACTTCTTCTTTTGCACCTTCAAGACCTGCAACGTCTTTGAATGTGATTTTCACATCGGTTTTTTCGTCAAATAATTTCGCCTTAGACTTGCCGATATTAAATATTTGAGCACCGCCGCCACCGCCGCCACCACCAGACATACGGCGCATAATAAACAGCCAAATGGCAATGATTAGGATTAAAGGTAAAAACCCAATAAGAACATCAAGCCAACGATTTTCTACGGTTCTAAATTCATAGCTAAATTCAACACCATTTGCTTCGGCTTCTTCTAATTTCTTTTGGAACAACTCTAAGTTAC
>CATIMP010000025.1 GCA_949528465.1 Bacteroidota bacterium
ACCTTGCCATCTTTCTAGCATATAGGTTCCACGGTTGGCGTATAAATCTTTACGTTCGTAATCACGTACTAACTCATGACCAAGCGAAGCAAATGCATAGGCATTGAAATCAAAGTTTTTATAGGTAAACCCTAAGTTTAGTCCCATTTCAACGTCTGGAATTGGATCTCCAATGTGGGTTCTATCTGCATCTGAAATTTTACCATCTCCATTGGTATCTACAAAACGTAAATCTCCAGGTGCAGCATCAGGGTGATAAACCGCATCTGCGGCTGCATCAGGATTAGCTGCTCGATAAGCAATATTCAAAGCATCTAATTCGCCTTGTGTTTGGTAAATGCCATCCGTTTTGTAGCCGTAATAGCTTCCAAGTGCAAAACCAGGTTCCATGCGGACAATACCCGTTTGACTAATACCAACTCCATATTCTCCGCCAACAGGCGTCGTTCTTCCGTTAAGCGACAGCACTTCGTTGTCAATGGTGGTAAAATTAAAGTTGACATTGTAATCAAAGTCATCACCTGCAGCACCATAATAGCCTAACGCAACTTCAATACCTTGGTTTTGTACGGTACCTGCGTTCACGAAAGGCACACCAGCACCCGGAGCCGAAACACCTGTAAGCGCGGATGCCTGTGGACTCAACAATAAATCCTTTGTTTTTTTGCGGAACGCATCGGCAGTAATAATGAGCGTTTGATCAAACAGGCGTAAATCCACTCCAATATTAGCGGTTTCTTGCTCCTCCCACTTTAAAATTGTATTCCCAAGTGTACCAGAGGCTGCACCATATAATAAATCATCAATGGCGTTTACATTATCTCCTGGGTCAACGGTAGCTTGACCATTAAGTCTTGTTATATATGAAAATTGACGTATACTACGGTCGTTCCCTATAATTCCATAACTCCCTCGAATTTTAAACTGGTTGATCCAGTCGACGTTCTGCATAAAATCCTCTTCGGCTATGTTCCAACCTACAGAACCTGAAGGAAAGTAACCAATATTATTCCCATTTACAGCAGAAAATTGAGAGGATACATCGCGTCTGACAGCGGCAGAAAACAAGTATTTTTCTTGATAGTTGTATTGTAGACGCGCAAATGCAGAAGAAAGACGACTGTCAAACCAGTCTTCACCATTGGCTAATTGATCTTCATTGTATCGAGGTTCAATAGTCATTCCTGCGTCCCATACGGTTTGTCCCGGTTGGTTGGTGCCTGTTGTCGTTCTTCCTGTATTACCATAAAATAATCCTTCTGTTTGATAAAGCGATGTTCCTAATAACACTTTAAGGTTATGCACATCATTAAAGGTATTGTCGTAGGTAATATAATTATCCCACATCCAGTCCGTGTAATTTGCTCCGTTGTCAATTACTTCATTTCCGTCAACGTTAGCGCCTTTGCCGTTTCCGTAGTCTTGCTCGGGTCTAAATACGTCATCTAAAACAGTTGCGTGGTTGTAATTAAATTTAGAGGTTGCGGTGAAATTTCCCCAAAAGGTGTAATCCGCTCCAAAAATAGCCGACCAACGCGAACCTCGAGAAGTATTGTACGTATTAGCAATTTGAGCAACAGGGTTAATAAGTTCAATTTGCGATACGTCATTTGCTAAAGCAAAATTGCCATCCGTATCGTAAACTGGCATGGTAGGGTTTAGGTTTACTGCATTGTAAAGCACTGCGCCAATTCCGTTTTCCGCAAGATTTTGCTTGCTACCTTGAAAATAAAATGCATTAGCACTTAATTCAAGATTGTCTAAAACATCGTATTTGTAGTTCATTCGAGCGGTAATCCGTTCGTAGTTATTGCTGCTTCCCCCTACAATACCATCTTGGTCTAAGTACGAAACCCCAAAGGAGTATGAAGATTTCTCACCTCCACCGTAACCCGACAAGTTAACTTCTGACATAGGCGCAACTTCAAAAACTTCGTCTTGCCAATCTGTACCTTGTTGTGGGTATACAAAAAACTCGGTACGATCTGCTGCATCATTTACGTATTGTGAAAAGTCAAAAGCACGCATCAAATCTAGTTTTTTGCTAGTCTCTTGTAATGCTGTGTACGTATTTAGCTGAAAAGTTAAATCTGTATTTTTCCCGCCAGATTTGGTTGTAATTAAAATAACTCCGTTTGCAGCAAGTACACCATAAATACCGGCTGTCGCATCTTTTATAATGTTAATCGTTGCGATGTCATTCGGGTTTACAGCATTCAAATCCACAATTCGGTTACCATCCACCAAAATAAGTGGTGCGTTGTTTCCGTTGGTGGTTATACCTCTAATTCTAATGTTAAATCCGCTTCCAGGAGAACCAGATTGTGAGGTAATATTTACTCCAGGTACTTGTCCTTGTAAGGCTTGTTCAGCACGAATCGGATTAAGTTTCTGAATGGTTTTGTTGTCTATAACGCTAACTGCTCCCGTCACTTCTTTCTTACGCTGAGAACCGTAGCCAATAACTACAATTTCCTCTAACGCATCGGCTGAAGTGGTTAACGAAACAGATATGTTCGTGTTGTTGCCAGCGGCAACTTCTTGGGTTTCAAATCCAATGTAGGAAATCACAAGTGTTGCATTGCTAGAAACACCTGCTAATTGGAACATACCGTCAAAGTCAGTAGTTGTTCCAATATCAGTGCCCTTTACCAAAACAGTAGCTCCAGGAAGTGGCGCACCGCTATCGGCTTCTGTTACTACACCACTAACTTGCTGTGCAAGTGCAATGGTAGAAGCTAGCAAAGCAACTAATATATTAAGAAATAGTTTATTCATTGTTAAATTGATTTGCTCAAAAGTAACAAGAAGACATTGTTAGATTGCAAAAAAGCACCTATACAATATGTATACAACGCAAAAAAACAGGGTGTAAATTGTCAGTTCTACAATGAGAGAATATACTCTGTAAGATTTTGATCGTGAAGTAAGGCCATTTTTTTTCGTAATCGATAGCGTTTTATATCTACACTTTTTACTGAAATGTTAAGTAAAGGAGCTATTTCCTTAGAAGATAAGTTTAGTCTTAGGTATGCACAAAGCTTTAAATCGTGATTGGTGAGCGCAGGATGTAATTCTTTTAATCGCTTTAGAAAATCTTTATCGGCATTGTCAAATGCTTGTTCAAAAAACTCCCAATCATCGTCATTTTTTAACGACCGCTTAATCGTTCGCAACACGCGCGAAACGGTTGGATTAGTAGCGGCTGGCTCTAAATCGTTAAGCAATGCATTCATAAATTGGTTTTTCTTAATCATTGCCATGGTAGAAATAGCGAGCTCCTTATTTTTTTTCTCAATATTATCTTCGAGCTGTTCGTTTTTGATGCGCATGATTTCCTCATTTTGCTTAAGTTCCATAAGGTTAAGCTTACGCTGATTTTCTTTAATGAGTTTCTCTTGTTCGCGCCGATAGTATTTGGTGTACTGCGTATTGACTGTTCGAAACACAATCAACATCAACACCACATATACAAGAAGTGCAACAGTAGATAAATACCAGGGGCGGTAAATTTTAAATGAGGTTTGATGGCTTTCTGCACTCATCACATCGCCCACCATGGCACGTGCATTAAGCGTGTAATTTCCAAATCTAAGGTTGCTAAAAGTTACCGTGGCATCTGATGTCCAATCTGACCAATTTTTTGAATAGCCATCAAGTCTGTACTGAAAGAGTGCCTTGTCGGTAATATTATTGTTGGTAATAAAATAATGTGCAGAAACAGAATTAAAATCAGCTGCGAGTTCCACTTCAGTATCAAATTGCAGCTGCAGCTTTGTATTGGACTTGTTATACGCTTCCAATTTATTAAGCATAATGTTAGGTGCATAGGATTGGACTTTAGACGTATCAAAAACAAAAAAGCCATTCGAGGTTCCAATAAGGAATTCGTCTTGCGAAACGTGGCTAATGTTTTCAAAACCGGTGTTGGTTTTTCGCATATCGTAAGAGAGCGGAAATTTATTTATAATAAATTCACTTGAGAGCGCTCCTTTTTCAACGCGAATCAAATTATTTCGTTCAAAAAACCACAGATACTTTTCTCTGTCCAATACCATTTTGGCAGATGTAAAGTTGTTCTCTTGAAAAAGCGATGAGATTAAATCGTTTTTTTGAAATTGATTTGTTTCTGAGTCGTATTCAAAAAAACCGCCTTTTGAAAAATAACATATATCACCCAAAAAAGAAATCATACTGCTGTATAGGCTAGTGGGTACATTAGGGATTTTTGCAGCAGTTAATACTGCATTTTTATCTTCATCTAATTGCAACTTGAACACGCCTTTATATTCGTGACTTACCAGCAGTTCGCGTGCATTCAACACTTCAAAATAACGGGAAGACATCGAAAAGCCTTGAATCTGCCTTAGGTAGCGCAAATCATTTGAAGTTTTATCAAATAGGTGTAAGCCATTATAGGTTCCTGCCAAAATCTGAGAGTTGTTTAATTCGCGAAAAAGCCAAACCCCAACTCCCGTAAATAACGGTTTTGACTGTGATCCCGTGATTTGAAATGCGCCTTTATCGTGTCCGCATAGCAAGGAATTGTTTAAAATTTGTAGCGACCAAACCTGCCCGTCAAGACCAGCAATGGGTTTTAATGGCGCAGTTGAATTTATCTTTTTGTGGTATAGTCCTTGATTGGTACCCACATAAAGCACATCATTAAAGATTTGGGTCGCGTACACAGTTCCAATAGGATCTTGAGTAGCGCTAAAAAACTGCTTCGGAGATGCCAAGGGTACATACGAAAGACCGTTATCGAGTCCCAACCATAATCCATTTTGGTTATCTGAAAAAACAGCCAGTACCGTGTTGTTAAGCAAGTCCTGGTCCGTACCAATATGTTGTATTAATTCTGCGGTAGCGGAAAGGATATAAACGCCGTTTCTGACTGACCCCAAAACCAATTGACCGCTTTGCGTTTTGGTAAAACTATACACCAAATCGTTGGCAAGTTGTTTGCTCAAAACAGGATTAAATGGCTCCACTGAATTTTGTTTTATTAGCAACCCATTTTCTCGTGTTGCGATAAGAGTACCAATAGATGAAATACTTAAACCAACAACTTGGTTGTTGTTAAGCTCAGCAGCTGATAAGAAAAGAATACCTTCTTCGTTTAAAATATTATATACAGAAAGATTGTTGTCTTGGTAATAGATATTATCGTCTTCAACAAAAACCTTTAAGATGCCAGATATTGGTTGAAATGTAGTCAAAGCGCGTGTAACTTGATTGTAGATAATTAAACGATCCAATGTCTGAAATACAATGAATTGCTTGTGTGGTACAATATTCCAAACTTGCTCATCCTCAATCATGGTGAAATTGAGTTTTTCGGCTAAAGATGTATAGGAAAGTGTACCGTTTTTTTGACGGAGCCAATAGCCAAAATCCATATATGCACCTGTATACACTGCTGAGGTGTTTACAAATACGGAACGCATGATTGTATTGTTAGGTGTGAGGTGTAAATTCCAGTTTGAGCCGTTGAATTCTAATAATCCAAAATTGTTTGCAACATATACTCTGTTATTAGCATCTTGAGAAATATTCCAGTTTTGATTTCCAGCATTATATATATCTGGAGGGAAGTTTTGTATAGGTGGTTGATATTGTGAAAACACAATATTACCCCATAAAGCAAATAAAATCAGCTTATTAAAATTATATGAAAACAAAATGCTTAGATTATGTAGATACAAATCTAAGCATTTTGAGATAAATTAAGGGTGTGCTATTTTACCAGAAGAACGCATACAAGAATGCTGTGATAATAACCACTATCATAGCACCAATGTTAAAACTTGGCGAAGTAGCAAAAAGATTAGATGTTAAGGTAATTCCTTTAGGGTCGTTACCCTTACCTTCTGCTGCACTAATACCAACAATTAAACCTATAGATAACAATGTAGCTAGAAGCATTTGTTGCATAAAAGGAATGTCTATAAAAATAGATGCGTCAGACCAACCGTTCGGAGCAACTTTAAAGTACATCGCAATTGGGATAGATAATATTACACCCCAAATTGCTGCATTATTTGTAGCTCTTTTATAGAACAGCCCCATTAAAAACGCCGCTAAAATACCAGGACTTACCACACCTGTATATTCTTGAATGAATTGAAAAACCTGCCCAAGGCTGCCAAGTTGTGGTGCTAACACCATAGCAATAACTAAAGCGACTAATCCTGTCAATCGACCAACTCGAACCATTTGTTTGTTGGTAGCTTTAGGACGGATTAATGACTTATAGATATCCATTGTGAAGATAGTCGACGTAGAATTTATCATTGATGCCAGAGAAGACACTATGGCTGCAGCCAATGCCGCAAGTATCAGCCCCTTTAGTCCAGCTGGAATAAAATTCTTGATAAGCCAAGGTGCGGCGTTATCGTTTGCAATGTTGCCTGCATTTCCAATAAACCCTTCAGATGCTAATAAGCCTGTGTTGAGTTCTCCCGTTACTGGATCTAGGTTCATCACATATGCAATTATTCCTGGGACAACTACAATTACGGGAATTAACAACTTCAAAAATGCTGCAAAAACAATTCCTTTCTGCCCCTCTTTAAGGCTTTTTGCTGCAAGTGTACGTTGAATGATATATTGATTGAATCCCCAATAATAAAGGTTTGCAACCCACAAACCACCAATCAACACACTTAGTCCTGGCAGGTCAAAATAGGCATCTTTGCCGTTTGGCGTAATAATTTCTCCTTTGGAGAGAATCATTGAAAATCGTTCTGGAACGGCATTGTATACATATAATAATCCGTCAACAGCATTGCCAGAATCTGTAACATTGGTTAGTGCAAAATAGGTCATGAGCAAGCCTCCAAAAATAAGCAGCACTACTTGTACCACATCAGTCCATGCAACTGCGGCTAGCCCGCCCCAAAGCGAATAAGCTGCCGCAAAAAGCCCTAAGCCTACAATACTATTAAGTAAAATACTACCATCTCCGGTGCCCACAATAGTGTCTAAGGCTTTTCCACCCAAATAAAGTACAGTTGTAAGGTTTACAAAAATAAACAAGGCGATCCAAAAAATGGCAAGAATTGTTTTGAGATTACTACTGAAACGTTTTTCAATAAATTCTGGAATTGTATACAGTCCCTTCTCAATAAATATGGGCAAGAAATATTTTCCAACAACAAGTAAGGTAATGGCCGCCATCCATTCATAAGAGGCAATAGCCAGACCAAGTGCAAATCCTGATCCAGACATTCCAATGAATTGTTCTGCTGATATGTTTGCTGCAATAAGCGAGGCGCCAATGGCCCACCAAGGCAATGATTTACTGGCTAAAAAATAGTCTTCTGCGCTTTTTTCAGTTCCCTTTTTTTGACGTGACACAAAAAGTCCGATTCCTAAAATAAGGAGTGCATAAGCTGTGAAAATAGTGATATCTAAAGATGAAATATCCATTAAATTGGTTTTTTTTGATTAAACGGGATAAATGTACAGTAAATCTTTATAAGTCCAGTGCATCGATTAAAATTGAAAATTATTCATATATTAACCCAAAAAAATGAAAAATAGAAGAGATTTTCTTAAAGAAGTTTGTCCCACGGTAGCATTTGCATTTTTTGGCATCAGCTTTCTTGAAGCTTGTAGTAGTGGATCTGATGATGATGTTGAGACTACAATTCCCGGAAGTGGTTCTGGCTCAGGAAGCGGTTCTGGTGGTGGTACCAACAGCAATGGGTTTACTAAAGAAGGGAACAGTTACATTATAGACTTAGAACACAGTAACTTTACCAGTCCTCCATCTAGTATGGGCACAGGATTAAGCAATGTAGGTGGTTGGATGAACGGGAAAAGCATTGGAATTTCAGCATTATTTTTACGCATTTCTGACACAGAAATACAAGCCTACACAAATATATGTCCACATCAAAGTCACGATGAATGGACATATAGAAATAACATTTTTAAATGTTCGAGATCTGGAGCTAATCACGGCAAGGAATATAGTGACGATTGTAATTCATCACTAACATGTTACAATCCTACACTTGATGGGAACACACTTAATTTAACAATCAGTTGATTACTACGGTAAATCATTTGTTATATCAAAATGTACAAATTTGCTAAACGTACAATGTTTTCTTTATTTATTTTGTAAAATCATAAATTATATATGCCTTCTTTAGAAGAATATACTAGTCCATTGGATAAGCGGTTAAGGAAACATCTTCTAAGACGAGCTTGTTTTCAATACTCAAAAGAGCAATTAGATGAACTTGAGGGCAAGACTGCTGCTCAAATTTTAGACACTCTAATTGTATCCAAAACCTATACATGGGAGTGGCCGTATGACCCCATTACTTCTAACAATCAATACGGCTCAAATAGGCTTGATGCGTCTTGGCTAGAAGACCCCGATTGGACTTACGTTAAGTATGCCAACCGTCAAACGCCTAAGCGAAGTTTAGTTAGTGCTTGGTGGTGGTACAACGCATTAAAGCAAAATACTGTAATCGATAAGTTAACTTGGTTTTTATTTACAACTTTTACTGTATCAAAAGACGATGGTGCAGGAAGAGCTGGAAATTATTTTGATTATTTAAATTTATTGCAGTTTTACGCAGATAAAAGCGTTAAGACGTTAGCTCGAAAAATTTCCTTTGACAATTCGATGCTTTTTTATTTAGACAACACAGACAATGAAAAGCAAAGTCCAAATGAAAACTACGCTCGGGAGTTTTTAGAACTTTTTACCATTGGGAAAGGCGAACAAGTAGCAGAGGGAGATTACACCAATTATACGGAGCACGATGTTGTTCAAGCGGCTCGTGTATTTTCTGGTATTAAACATAATCGGGACCGTGATGTTTACGATTCTGACACAGTAAAACAGCCGCATTGCCCTAATGGAATTAGCAAAGGCTGGATAAATACCACTAAACACGATCCTGAAAATAAAACATTTAGCTATGCTTTTAATGGTCAAACGATAAGTGGAGGTTCAAATCAAACAGCTATTGAAAGTGAGTTAGACGATTTTGTTGACATGGTATTTGATAAAATTGCGACTGCGAAAAATTATGTGCGAAAGCTTTATCGTATGTATGTGCGCAGTGAGTGGGGGCAAGACGTTGAAGACGATATCATAACGCCATTAGCACAACAATTACAATCAAATGAGTATAACCTCCTCGGAGTTTTAAAAACTCTACTGATTTCAAAACACTTTTTTGATGTAGATGATGATAATGCCTCTAACGAAAATATTGGAGGTATTGTAAAAAATCCATTGCAATATTTAAATGAGCTTATTACACTTCTTGGTGTTTCAATTCCAGATGCAACAGCCACCCCTCCGGTATTAGGTCAAGATTTAAATAACTCGGTTGAGTATTACAATTTTTATCGTTTTTGGCATTGGTTTTGTCATTCAACTCTCTTCCCTGTATGCGGCATGGATTTTTTCGCCCCCAATACAGTAGCAGGTTATCCGGGTGATTATCAAGCACCTGCTTATGATAGAGCTTGGTTTAATTCTAATAATATCGTCGGAAGGTATAATATCATTCATGGCTTTATTGGTAGGAATTATAACGATAGTTACGGTAATGGCGTAAATCAAATCAAAGGCATTCAGACCGCAAATAATGGAGGTTCATACTACCAGCGTATTTGGACTTCCTTCAATGTGCTTAGCTTTTTTGAGCAAAACATTTCAGATCCATTTAGTGCACAAACCATAATTGAAGAGTTAGCAGATTTGCTTTATTCGGAACCGATTGACGAAGACAGAAAAGCTTATTTCAAGTTGTTTTTAGTTCCACAAGGAGAACCAGACTATTATTGGTGGGAAGCATGGAACGATTGGGTCACTAATGGAAATAGTACGCAAGTTAAACTTAGATTGGATGATTTGTTGTCTAAAATGATTAATGCCGCCGAATTCCAGCTCATGTAATTTTTTGTTATGAAAAGAAGAGATTTTATTAGACTTTCTGCAACTGCATCAGCCATGGGCTTGATGCCTTCTGAAGTTGGAGCTGCAATGAAGTTAGCCAACACCTCCCTGAATTGTGATATATCGAACCGAAAGCTGGTTCTTATCGAATTAAAAGGAGGGAATGACGGCTTAAACACGCTTATTCCATATAATGATTATGGGTATTACAAAGACACGTTACGCCCAAATATTTATATTCCTGTAAACGATTATTCAAACCTTGCTGTAGATACATCACTAACAGGATCAAATCAAGATTTAGTTTTCAACCCAGCCTTGCTTACAGGAAACAATGCGGGCTTCAAAGGGTTGTATCAAGAAGGAATGCTTCGTATTCTTCAATCTGTGGGTTACCCTGCAGCAAACAAAAGTCACTTTGCTTCCATAGATTTATGGGCAACCGGAAACGACGGTAACGGCTGGGATAATGGAAAAGAAAGCGGTTGGCTGGGACGTTTTATGGAAACGGCTTACTCAGATTTGATCCCATCAAATTACCCCATGGGAATCCAACTGGGATCTAGCAATACTTGGCTTGGATTTCATGCCGAACATGAGCATGGAATGGCATTGAATATTGAAGGACAAAATTCACAAAACTTTTATACGGTATTAAGTGGTCTTGCTGGGCAGGCCCCAACAAACATCAATGAAAATACCCATTATGG
>CATIMP010000026.1 GCA_949528465.1 Bacteroidota bacterium
TTGTGCCTTTTTTTATTATTCTTTGGCACGAGAGGTTTTATGATTATCAAATAAAAGCATATCAGCAAATTTAGATTACCAAGTGGCGCGCATCGCAGATGCGCACCAGAGAGAATATCATTTAGTAGTTTTATAAAAATCTTCTTAAATATCCTAGCATTAAAACTGTAATGAATGTAATTGTAACAAGAATTACTGGCTCTAACTTTTTAATTATTCTTTTTTCATTTTTATACTCTTTAAACATTAACCTAAACATAAGTATTAGTGTAAGAGGTAAAAAGAAGAATAAAATTAGATGCTTGAAAAGTATATTTTGAAAACCCCCTAATTGTTTATAAAAAATATGAGCATAAAGGACAATTATGGTTAAAAAGAAAGTCAAGCACAATGAGATATAAAACTTTTTTTTCATGTTTACACTGTTTATTTACACCCTAAATCACTTATAGGTTTTGCTCCACTTAATACATCTTTGACTGTATCCCAGTCCGGTCGCCATATTATGTCGTTATTAATTTCAGAATTACCTCCGTTTGTATTTACATAATTATTAATATTCGTCTGGAAAGTATTCCACAGATCATCAGCGCCTGTAAATTCAGAGTCTAAAAATAAATCCGCTACAGCAGCATTAAGTCCTGACCCCCGCTGGCGCAAGGCTATGTCTTGTGCCTTTTTTTATTATTCTTTGGCACGAGAGAAACCCTCGCGCCAGCGGGGGGGTTTTAACTTTATTTGGCACGAGAGAAACCCTCGCGCCAGCGGGGGCGGCTCGTAAATACCCTTCTTTTTGTAATAAATTTAATTTTCAATCATCATTATATCATCTACCCAATTAACTTCATATTTTACAATTTTGTCTTTTGATATTTTTTCTATAAAATAAATCTTTTCAAATACATGATGTTTAAATTCAAACATTGAATCGTATTTTTTTACTATATAATCAAAATCAACAAACTTTAAATTATCTAATGCCTTTACCGAACAAGTGTCTATAAAATTTTTGGTTTTGCGAGTTGAAAAAATTTCGTCACAAATTTTAAAATAAATAATGTCCCCTTGGTATTCTTTACTGAATTTATTGAGATATTTAGAATTACCAGAACCATCTTCAATAAGACATTTTTGATTATTCTCCTTGTCAAATAGTAAGTAAACAGTTTCTTTTTGCTCTTGCGAAAAACAAAACCACGAAGGAAGGAGTAATATTATTAACAGTATTTTTTTCATTCGGTGCAAGTTTCGTTTTTATTGTCCTCAATGTAATCGGCTATTACATCTTCCACTCTATCTCTTTCTGTTTGTGGTAAATTTGTCCAAGTAGGAATGGCATTTGGTGGATTTTCATAAATTAAACCTTCCCAAGCCAAGTCCATATATAGTTGTTGTGGTTGCTGACTATTAGGCACTATGAGTCCTGTATCGTATTCTTGCAACATCCTTGCCAAAGTTACTCTATAATGCTGTGCCATTTGGGCGTGTTGCCAATTTTTATGGCGTCTGTAATAATCATATAACCCTGGGTAATTACCATTTAACGCATCTAAAACATCTTGTCTTGTAACCCCATCAAAATTTCCACCATTGTCTAGTACAGAAAGTAATTTTCTGTACATTTCAGCGTGAATTACTTCATGAGCGATTGTTTTAGCAACTAATAGATTTGGTCTTTTTGCCACACCACTATTTGTACTGTTATTATTTAATCTAATTGTTATTACAAAATCTGGTGAGTTGGGCGTTGTGGGATTATTATTGGGTGCAATGGTTCTACCTCTTGAAGCGCCTATATCTCCCATATCAAACTTCAAATGACTAACAGGGAACTCACCATCAAATTTTTTAATCATGTTTTTAAAGCCACCGCTAAGGTTTTCTAGTCTATCATACACACACTTCGCCTTACCCGTAAGATCGTTAATGATTCTGGCGTCAAAATCCACCGTATTCCCATCCAAAATTTCTTTAAGGGCTTGCAATTTAAAGGGGTTTGTAAACAAGGAGTTACCATATACACCATCTCCGTGCTGGAAATTGGTAATAAACTTTTTGGCATAATCTGAAAATTCTATGGTCAAGGTGTTGGAGTTTCCACCACCAAAGTCAAAAAGCTTGCCAAGATCATAATTGCTAAGGCTACTGGGTACGTTTAGCCCTTTCTCTTTTAAGAAATGCCGCATAGTGGCGCCTTCTACACCCCAATACTTTTCTACATCATAAATGTGTTTTAATACATCTGCGATGCCTTTGTACTTAAAGTATTCACTTTCACGAGCTATAGCCCCGCCTCTTGAAGTTCGACCTTTCCATACGCGTTTAACTTTTAAATCAAGTGTAAATAATACGTTAGTGTTGGTTTTCTGTTGAAACCTAAAATAGGGCATATTTTCTAATTCATCCCATTTAAAGGGCTTGTTTTCTAATCGGCTTCCAACGGCATCTTTTAGAGATTGAATTGACAAATTGTCAATTGAGATTACATTTTTAAAATATTGTATTGCTGCATTTTTTAATGTTTTTTTGTTAAGAACCGCTTGTTTTATTTTTTCATAAAGTCTTTTTTTATGTTCCTTATTTATTAAGCGATTATAATGAATGAGACTAAGTTCACGTGAATTAAATTCATCTAATTCATGTACGGCTACATTCGCTATTGCGGTTTCAATTGTAGGTAAACTCCCTCTGTATGTATAATCAATGTTTTTAGCTAAATGTTTTTTTAAAAAAGCTTTTAACTCTGTTTCATTAATAGGGTTAAATAGCATATAGTTGTGGTAGCTATGTGTGGGTTTAAGTATCGTGCCATAACCGACCCTATTTTGGTAATGCTCTATATAACCATTAAATGCACCCAATTTATATTCATAATTACTTTGGTTCTCGTAATGCTCAACATACTTCTCGGACAAATAATCATAAAATAAAGAAGAATTACGATTTAATTCCTTAAATATTTTTTTTGAAATTAAAAAATCCTTGTAACTATTTTTTATATTATTATAAAGCGCATTTAGATTTGACGTGTTATATAGTTTTCGATTAGCACCCAAACTTCCACTACGCCTACGAACTGATTGACCATTAATAATAAGGTCAGCAATCCTATCTATTCTTCCTCTATAACTTCTTCGTCGATAATAAAAATCGTTCTGCTCTTTAACATAGTCAAAAAACTTATAGTAAGATTTAGCTCTATCAAATTCGAGCTGTTTCTGATATAGGTCAATAGAATTCATGTTTGAAATACGTTGCATGTATTCATTATGATGAATCTTGCCATAGTCTTTGTAAAAAGCTTTTTGAGCACTTTTAAAATTGGGGAACTGTTTATTTAATAACTTCTCAATCTTTTTTTCAAAAAGCGCTTCGTAGTTCCGTAATAAAGTTGCTCTAGCTAACTTTTGGTTTTGATACCATTGTTGATACGCATTGTTTATATCATTCCTATAATTACAATGGCAATCTTTTAGCTTAAATTCACTTTCAACACCCTTGGTCGCATAACTATTTAATACAATGGGGTCTCTAAAACGATAGTAAAATTCGCTAGAGCCATAGCTTGGTTTTGTATATGAATAAACCCTGCTGTTGTAGTTATTGTAGCTCTTTGTTCTATAGTTCGAGTAGTTTCGTCTATAGTAGTTCTGTGTACTTCCATAATAAGCTTGTCTTGTAGGCTTTCGGAAGGTGTTTAAGTTCCGTTCAAACCTATCTACATCGTAAGGAGTTTTTAAATATCGTGATCTGTTATCATAGAGTTGTGCCGTTGCTACGGATACAGTAAAAATAGCTAGTAGTAAGGTTAAAATATTCGGGCGCATATTAGTATTCTTTTAAAATGAGTTTACGGTGTAGTTGGTCGCCTGCAAATAGCTGTATCACATACAGCCCGCTAGGCCAGCCAGAAGTGTCTTTTCTAATAATATGTTCTCCTTCCTCCAACTGTTGGTGTGAAAGCAATTCATACTTATCTAGTGTTTTAAAGTGGTATATATTAACCTGAACATCTTCTTGTTGGGCCAATTCAAAACGCACCACCAAATCGGTTGTAAACTGATTCGGATAATTAGTAATGATGTTTTGTTTATCATCCTGAATTACATCCCGTTCGTGTTGTAATAGTCCATTCCATGGGTCAACGAGCAGTAAGCTCAGTGGCGGTGCGGGTTCGTTAAAATTGGCAACCCACCCTTCAAGTTCTCCAATTACCACAGGGGTATTGTCAACCAACGCCTGTGAGAATTGCGCCGTAAATATGTCAATGAACAAATCTTTTTCAACGTCATGGTCTGGATAGGGATTTGGAATAGCAATGGAAAATCCATCAAATGCCCCTTGGTCTCCCAATAGCGTAGCACCGCCATCAATTTCTTGTTTATCATCAGCATAAGTGAAATGCGTTTGGGTGCTATCTATAATAAGGTTAAAGGATATGGGAATTTGCTGTAAAACACGTTCTTTTGACCAGTCCCACGCCAACAAATAGGCCTGTTGAGGTGTGCCTAATCCATCTATATCTGCGTGTACATATTGTTTCGCAATATGCCCATTAGCAACCGCTTCAATAAGGATATTTTTCAATTCAACTTCTAAGGAATCCTTATCTTTTTGTATAAGATAGTCATGAAAAAATAAGCTGTTTTCAGTCTTATTTTCCTTAAGTAAGACAAGTCCTTTTTCTTTGTTTTGTGTCTCGCCAAATCCAAAATATTGACATAGTGCCAACCAATGCGTCGCCATGGGATAGCGACTCCGCTTTAACCAACGCACAGCTTTTGGGTAGCTTTGCCGAATAGTTCCAAGTCCTTTTAAGTAATAATACCCTAAAATATAAGCAGCCTCATCATTCCCCAGTTTATATGCCTTTTTTAGCCAATTTTCAGAAGCTTCAAGGTTTAATAGGCAGCCTTCTCCTTCTTTTAGCATAAGTGCTAGTGTTTTGGCTGCTACAGCATGATTCGCACCAGCCGCACGTTCAATCCTTTCAAATGCCCGTTCTTTATCTTGCTCGTTTTCAGCGTAAAACCTGCCTAGCATGCCAAAAACAAAATCAGCATTTGCAGAACTGTCATCGCATTTTGAAATACTTTCATTGATTTCATGGACCATTTCATACGAAGCAAATCCAAAATCACTTAAATAGTCACTTGCGACAGACAACTTATGCGGACAGATATCATGCTCTTGGGAAATTAGCGTTGAAGTGAAAAATAAAAAACAGAAAATTGAAAGTAAACGTGATGCCATCATATAGGTTTTAATCGCGTAAACATCAAAATCCTAGCAGTACAAATTCAGGAAAACTACTTAGGATACGTTGAAGAAGGCTGAAACTACGTTCAGGGGGGTTGAACGAACCTAAATGAACACAAAAAACCATGTAATAAAATCCTTACAAGCCAAAAAAAAATATGTTGAAAAACTGTTTTTGAATATCACAGAAAAAGAGAGTTGCAGCAATTGTTTTTATTGAAATATCGCCTATATTCGAAGATTGACTATGGAAGATGCTATTGTTGTTCAAGGAACACGCGTACACAACCTAAAAGATATTGATGTAACCATCCCACGGAACGAGTTGGTCGTGATTACCGGCCTTTCGGGAAGTGGTAAATCATCCTTGGCTTTTGACACCATTTATGCCGAGGGGCAACGCCGTTACATTGAAACCTTTTCTGCCTATGCACGGCAGTTTCTGGGCGGATTGGAACGCCCCGATGTAGATAAAATCGACGGATTATCTCCCGTAATTGCCATTGAGCAAAAAACGACAGGGAAAAGTCCACGCTCTACGGTAGGTACCATTACAGAAGTGTATGACTTTTTGCGCTTGCTGTATGCACGAGCAGCAGATGCGTATAGTTTCCAGACGGATGAGAAAATGGTACAATACACAGACGCTGATATTCAGGACACCATTTCGAAAACCTATCTGGGCAAAAAAATTGCCATCCTTGCGCCAGTAGTACAGTCTCGAAAAGGGCATTACCGCGAACTCTTTACCTCCATTAGCAAACAAGGATTTACACGCGTACGCACCGATGGAGAATTTGTAGAGTTATCTCCGAACTTTAAGTTAGACCGCTATAAAACACACGATATTGAAATTGTCATTGACCGACTTGCCGTTAAGGAAAGTGAAAACGACAGCAAGCGGCTGGCAGATTCCATAGAAACGGCCATGTATCATGGAAACGATATGCTTATGGTGTATGATTTTGATACGGAAAAAGCGCGTTTTTTTAGTCGGAAATTGATGTGTCCAAGTACGGGTATTTCCTATGCCGAACCGGAACCAAATACCTTTTCGTTTAATTCTCCAAAAGGGATGTGTCCTTCGTGTAATGGTTTGGGATTAAAATACGAAGTGAACCTAAAAAAAGTTATTCCAGATGATACTGTTTCTATCAAATCTGGTGGTATTGCTCCCGTAGGCGCAGAAAAAAGCAACTGGACGTTTAAGCAGATGAACAGTATTGCCGAACGGTATCGTTTTTCGCTTACAGATGCGTTAAAATCCATTCCTAAAGAAGCGCTTGACGTTATTTTATATGGTGGAAAGGAACGTTTTTCGGTAGCCTCTAAAACCCTTGGGATTACTAGAGAATACAGCATTGATTACGACGGTGTTGTTCCCTTTTTGGAGCATCAATATAACGAAGGGCATACCAGCGCGTTAAAACGTTGGGCAAAAGGGTTTATGGATGAAATCTCTTGTCCAGACTGCCATGGCGCGCGACTTCGAAAAGAAGCGCTGTTTTTTAGAATTGACGACAAAAGCATTTCCGACTTGACGCAAATGGATATTGCAGCCTTACATAAATGGGTTAAGGGAATCAGTAAAAAATTATCCGAAAAACAACGTGCCATTGCGCACGAAGTGTTGCTGGAAATTGAAAAACGCCTAACGTTTTTATTAGATGTTGGATTAGATTATTTGTCCTTAAATCGCAGTGCGAAATCACTTTCTGGTGGCGAGGCACAACGCATCAGATTGGCTACACAAATTGGTGCGCAACTTGTTGGCGTACTATATATTTTAGATGAGCCCAGCATTGGATTACATCAACGTGATAATGAAAAACTCATTGAATCGCTGATGCAATTACGCGATATTGGGAACTCTGTAATTGTGGTGGAACACGACAAAGACATCATGCTCAAATCGGATTACCTTATTGATATGGGACCTGGCGCAGGACGTCATGGTGGTGAGGTGGTAGCAGCTTCTTCCCCAAAGAAGATAAAAACCCTGAAAACCGATACGGCTGCCTATCTCACAGGAAAAAAACGAATTGAAATTCCCGCACAAAGACGCAAAGGAAATGGGAAAAAGCTCACACTAAAAGGCTGCACAGGAAACAACCTGAAAAATATATCGATAACCTTGCCTTTGGGAAGTATGATTGGCGTAACCGGTGTTTCGGGAAGCGGAAAATCAACCTTGATTAATGAAACGCTTTATCCTATATTAAATCAACATTTTTTTAAGGCCGTTAAAAAACCCCTGCCTTACGCCTCATTAAAAGGCTTAGAACACATCGATAAAGTTATTGATATCAACCAAGCACCAATTGGCAGAACGCCAAGAAGCAATCCTGTAACCTACACTGGTGTTTTTGGGGAAATTCGTCAATTGTTTACCAAAACACCCGAGGCGATGATCCGTGGATATAAACCCGGACGATTTAGCTTTAATGTAAAAGGCGGAAGGTGTGAAACTTGTCAAGGGGCAGGTGTAAAAACCATCGAAATGAATTTCCTTCCAGATGTATATGTGCAATGTGACGATTGCTATGGGAAACGCTTTAACAGGGAAACACTAGAAATTAGATACCGCAACAAAAGCATCAGCGATGTACTCGAAATGACCATCAACGACGCGTGTCGCTTTTTTGAACCTTATCCAAAAATCTATCGTAAATTAAAAACCATTCAAGATGTTGGGCTTGGATATATCACACTTGGACAACAATCGACTACCCTTTCGGGTGGTGAAGCACAACGCATAAAACTTGCTACAGAACTATCAAAAAAGGATACAGGACAAACACTTTATATTTTGGATGAGCCAACCACAGGCTTGCATTTTGAAGACATTCGAGTGTTGATGAATGTACTTGATAAGTTGGTAGACAAAGGAAATACCATGATTATCATTGAGCATAATTTGGATGTCATCAAACAAATGGACTATATTGTGGACATTGGCCCAGAAGGAGGAACTAAAGGCGGAGAAATTTGTTGTACAGGTACACCCGAAGAAGTTTCACTTCACAAATCAAGTCATACAGCGCGATTTTTACGTCAAGAACTAAAATTATAAAAGGTATGGAAAAAGCATGGACAGAAATGAAATCAAGTAACTCGTGGTTGTTGTTTAAAATCATGGGGGAATTTGTAAATGGATTTGAACAAATGGGACTTATTGAACCCTGTGTATCCATTTTTGGATCGGCGCGAACAAAACCCAATCATCCCGTTTATCAACAAACCGTTGCTATTGCAGAAAAAATTGTTAAACACGGATTTGGGGTCATTACAGGCGGTGGCCCTGGTCTAATGGAAGCTGCAAACAAAGGAGCTCAACAAGGGGGTGGAACTTCGGTAGGGCTTAATATTGAATTGCCGTTTGAACAAGAAGACAATCCGTATATCGACAAGGACAAATGCATCAGCTTTGATTATTTTTTTGTTAGAAAAGTGATGTTTATTAAATATGCACAGGCATTTGTAGTAATGCCAGGAGGCTTTGGTACTTTGGATGAACTTTTTGAAGCTCTCACGCTTATTCAAACGGAAAAAATAACCAAATTTCCAATTGTGCTATTTGGTTCTGATTTTTGGTCAGGACTATTAGACTGGATCAAACAAACTCTTTTGGATGAATATGAAAATATAAGCCCTGAAGATTTAGACCTAATTAAAGTTGTGGACGATGTTGACGAGGCGGTTGCGCACGTAGTTCAATTTCATTCCAAAAATACGTTTACGCCAAACTTCTAAATGCACCAAAAACTTCTCGTTTCTTATTTTCTGTTTTGCTTTGCTTTTGCCTTTGCGCAGCATAGCTATGATTTAAATGTTACTTGGGATGGAACTTCTGAGTACGTAGACATTAACCAAAAAGTTAGTTGGACAAACACCAGCGATGTAGCTGTCGATAAAATAACGCTATTAGATTGGAACCATGCGTATTCATCGGAACTCAGTCCGTTGGGGAAGTTTTTAGCAAGAGAATACGACTACAAACTGATACGTGCAAGTAAACAAAAGCGAGGGTTTACCACGATAACAACAATTGCTGACGAAAATGACGAATTAAGCTGGAAAAGACTTCCTACAGCTATTGATATTATTGAAGTATCGCTACCAAAACTTATTGCGCCACGGGCGCAGTTTTCTTTTACAATTCGTTATTCGGTACAATTACCAAACGCGAGTATTTTTAAGTATGGTGCTTCTAAAAATGAACTTCACACAAAACATTGGTACTTGGTTCTTGCTTCACAGAACGCAAACGGCACATGGGTGCACGATAGTAATTTGAGTTTTGGAAAACCATCAACCCCAAACGCAACAGCCACTTTTAATTTTGAGGTCCCCAAAGATGTTCGCGTTATCCTTCCAACAGCGAAAAGTAAATCCTACGCACCACTACTTCTGACCAAAAAAGAAAACTATACGCGATTTGCTTTTGGGAAATCAGAACTTATCTCGGATATGTTACCGCTAGAAAGTGCACCGGGTTTTAAAGAAAAATTTATTCGTATTTCATCATTTGTCGAAGATGTATTTCCCAATGACCACCCAAACGTACTTTGGGCACTTCAAAAAGATTATGCGCAATCTCCACTTTTGGCACTCGAGTCGTTTCCGCAGATTCTAAATGCATTTGACAGAAACCAAGTTATTGAGCTTAAACTACTCAAAATTATAGTAGAACAATGTGTTGAGCATCGATTTGGACAACAAAAGAAAGATGCAACTTGGATTACAGACGGACTCCCCTATTTCTTATGGCAACAATATGTGAGTGTAAACTACCCAAACTTAAAAATGACAGGGAATTTAAACACATGGCCCATAATTAAGAACTACCATTTTACGCAAGCGCCATACTACAGGAGTTGGGAAATTGCAGCCAACATATCTGCAAATAAAAACAGAGGACAAGCGTTAACTATTCCAAAAGATAAACTAACACGGTATAACCGTAGAGTGGCAAATCCGTACAGAGCAGGATTAGCACTACGTTATTTAGATACGTACTTAGATAACAACACGTTTTTGGACGCGCTAAAAACAGTACCAAAAACAACTCAGTTAGCGAATATTCTTCGTGAGGAATTGGTAAAAAGAACAGCTAAACCTATTGATTGGTTTTTTGATCATTACATATCCCAAAACAACAATGGTGATCTTTCAATTTCTAGTAAAAGAATTAAAAAAGAAAGCTACGAGTTGACGGTGTCGGGTAGTCAACAAAACACAATTATTCCATTGTCTATCACAAAACAAAATGGTGAGCAAAATACCCTTTGGCTTACTAAAAATGACTTGCCTTACCGTAAAATTTTTGATAAGGAAATCACAAAGGAATTAATCGTAAATAAAAATCATTTAATTCCAGAACTGTCTTTAAATAACAACAGTTACAATCTAAACAAAAGACTTTTTAGAAATAATTTGCGCTTGCGATTATTTCAAGATATTCCGCAAAGTGGCACTTCGGTATTGTTGATTACACCGGAATTTGGCTATAACGTTTACGATGGTCTTTTGGCTGGAGTTTCTGTTGGTAATAGCAGCATGCTAAGTAATAATTTCAAATTCAAGCTTAGCCCACAATATGGCACAAAAAGTGGTCAGGCAAACGGAATGGCCTATCTTATTGGGGACCTTTATCACGAGAATAAATCGCATTACCTTACACGAGCAACCCTCTTTGGATCTTCTTATAATTATGCTGCGAACAAGCGATACAGTACATTTAGTCCTTCTTTGCAATTTTATTTTAGACCAAATGGCATTCAACAAAAAGATCGTTTATCTTTATTGATACGGCATGTTTCAGTGCGTCTAGACGATTTACCGGAAGATGACATCCGGAGAAACTATGGCGTAAGTTTAGCCTCATTCCAAACCAAAACTGGCAATGCACTTCAAAATTTATCGACCAAGTCAGAATTACAATTGGCAAAGTCATTTAAAAAACTTAGTGTTGAAA
>CATIMP010000027.1 GCA_949528465.1 Bacteroidota bacterium
ACTCCTTTTACATAACAACTAACTCTGACAACAGCACGAATTTTAAACTTACCAAAGTACCAACTTCTGCACCTGCCAAATCAAATTGGAAAGATGTTTTACCACACCGTGACGATGTGCTATTGGAAGGGGTAGAGCTATTTCGTGATTTTATGGTGGTGTCAGAAAGGCAAAATGGATTACTACAGCTTCGTGTGATGCGTTGGGACGGAACAGAAGATTATTACCTAGACTTTAATAGCGAAACCTACACAGCATCATTAAGCACAAATCTCGATTTTGATGCGCATGTATTTCGGTATAACTTTTCTTCGTTAACCACTCCGTCAAGTGTTATTGATTACGATACCAAAACCAAAACGAAAGAAGTCAAGAAAGAACAAGAAGTTTTAGGCGGAACGTTTGATAAAAAGAATTATACAGCAGAACGCCTTTGGGCAACTGCCGATGATGGTGCCAAAATCCCAATTTCTCTTGTACGTCATGTAGATACTGATTTAACACCCAATACACCATTGTTGCAATATGCTTACGGCTCATATGGCAATACAATTGATCCGTATTTTTCATCTGTACGGCTAAGTTTACTTGACCGTGGGTTTGTGTTTGTAATTGCTCACGTTCGAGGCGGAGAGTATTTAGGTCGCTCTTGGTACGAAAACGGACGGATGCTTTCAAAGAAAAATACATTTACAGATTTTGTTAGCTGCTCTGAATTTTTAATTGAAAAAGGCTATACCTCTGCTGCGCATTTGTATGCTATGGGCGGTTCTGCCGGTGGATTATTGATGGGTGCAATTATGAACATGGCACCCGACATGTATAACGGAATTGTGGCTGCCGTTCCGTTTGTTGATGTGGTTACTACAATGTTAGATGATAGTATTCCACTTACGACAGGAGAGTATGACGAGTGGGGAAATCCAAATGAAAAAAAATACTACGATTATATCAAATCATACTCACCCTATGATAACGTTCGTGAGGTTTCATACCCTAATACACTTATAACCACAGGATTGCATGACTCGCAAGTGCAATACTGGGAGCCTGCCAAATGGACAGCCAAACTTCGCGATAAGCATCAAGGGGATAACGTGATATTGTTGCATACTGATATGGATGCAGGTCATGGCGGTGCCTCTGGACGTTTTGAGGCACTCAAGGAAATAGCTATGGAATACGCTTTTTTATTACATTTAGAAAAGAACTAAATATGTGCAGAACGGCATAGTTTGATGAATTTTTGTAAATTCGCATTCAAATTATCCGCACCTAGCGTGTTAAGATATGACAACCAATAAAATAGCAGCTTACAACAACGCTTTAGAGCTGATTGGCGATACGCCGCTAGTAAAGCTTAATCGTGTAACCAAAGACTTTTCTGGTAGTTATTACGCCAAAGTCGAAGCATTCAATCCAGGACATTCCAATAAGGATCGTATTGCGCTACACATTCTTGAGCAGGCAGAGAAAAAGGGTATCGTTAAACCTGGAAGTACTATAATTGAAACGACTTCTGGCAATACGGGCTATAGTCTAGCTATGGTTAGTATTATTAAAGGATATGAATGTGTTTTGGCGGTTACATCAAAATCTTCTCCCGATAAAATTGATATGCTGCGCGCTATGGGTGCGAAAGTATATGTCTGCCCGGGTCATGTGAGTGCAGATGATCCACGTTCATACTATCAGGTAGCAAAGCGTTTACACAACGAAATTGAAGGCTCGGTTTATATCAATCAGTATTTTAATGCGCTTAATACAGATGCACATTACCTTACTACAGGCCCCGAAATTTGGAATCAAACCAACGGACAAATCACACATTTAGTGGCGAGTAGTGGTACGGGTGGTACTATTTCGGGTATTGGGCGCTATCTTAAAGAACAAAATAAAGACGTTCAAATTATTGGCGTAGATGCGTATGGTTCAGTACTTAAAAAGTTCCACGAAACGCAAGAGTTTGATGCAAATGAAATTTACCCATACCGTATTGAAGGGCTTGGAAAAAATTTAATCCCTTCAGCAACAGACTTTGATGTTATCGATCATTTTGAAAAAGTAACGGATGAAGAAAGTGCTCACGCTGCTCGGGATATTGCAAAAACCGAAGGTCTTTTTGTGGGATACACCTCTGGCGCAGCGCTCCAGGCAATTCGCCAATTGGACAAAACAGGTAAGTTTTTTGATGAAAATAGCGTAGTGGTCGTTATCTTTTGTGATCACGGTTCGCGCTATATGAGTAAAATTTATTCAGATAAGTGGATGCGTGAACAGGGCTTCTTTGATGCTAAAAACATCGAAAAAGAAAAACCTATTGAATACATTCGCTAAACGAACACTTCACTTTTAGGGAGCAATACCCTATATTTGCAACAACTTTAAAACCAATACATTGACTACCGATTTGTTTGCCAAAATCCGTGAAAATAAAGGTCCACTTGGAAAGTGGGCGTCAGTAGCGGAAGGATACTTTGCGTTCCCTAAACTTGAGGGACCTATTGGAAACCGAATGAAATTCCAAGGAAAGGAAGTGATTACATGGAGTGTAAACGACTATCTGGGACTTGCGAATCACCCAGAAGTACGTAAAGTTGATGCTGAAGCTGCTGCCGAGCATGGATCTGCTTATCCAATGGGCGCTCGACTCATGTCGGGGCATACGTCATTTCATGAACAGCTTCAAGATGAATTGGCTGCGTTTGTAGGCAAGGAGGCCGCCTATGTGCTTAACTTCGGCTATCAAGGTATTTTATCTACGATTGACACCTTAGTTTCCAAAAATGATGTTATTGTTTACGACGTAGATTCACATGCTTGTATTGTTGATGGTGTTCGTTTGCACTTAGGGAAAAGATTTACGTTTCGCCATAATGATATTGAAAGTTTAGAGAAAAATTTAGTCCGTGCAACCAAAGTCGTAAAGGAAACGGGCGGCGGTATTTTGGTCATATCTGAAGGTGTTTTTGGTATGCGTGGCGAGCAAGGTCGTTTACGTGAAATAGCTGCCCTTAAGGAAAAGTACGGCTTTCGTTTTCTAGTAGATGACGCGCATGGTTTTGGTACTTTAGGCGCTACAGGAGCTGGAGCAGGAGAGGAGCAAGGCATTATGGACGATATTGATGTGTATTTTGCCACATTCGCTAAATCCATGGCAAGTACAGGAGCGTTTATTGCCGGCGACAAAGAAATTATGGACTATATGAAGTATAACATGCGTTCGCAAGTTTTTGCCAAATCATTGCAGATGGTATTGGTTAAAGGTGCGTTAAAACGTTTGGATATGCTTCGAACCATGCCCGAACTAAAATCTAAACTTTGGGAGAATGTGAATGCGCTCCAAAGCGGGCTTAAAGAGCGTGGTTTCGATATTGGGACAACACAGAGTTGTGTCACACCAGTTTACATGAAAGGAAGTGTTCTAGAAGCGATGGTTTTGGTAAAAGATCTTCGAGAGAATCACGGGATTTTCTGTTCTATTGTAGTGTATCCTGTTATTCCAAAAGGAATGATTTTACTACGCCTTATCCCAACTTCCTCACATACGCTAACAGATGTTGAGGAGACCCTAACGGCTTTTTCGGCTATTCGGGAAAAACTTACTTCTGGCGTTTATGAGCGGTTGTCGCAAAATGTTGCAGCTGGCATGAATGTCTAATTGACGTTTGTTTACAGCGTATCACTTTTTCAAGACTAAAATAAAAAAGGACAAATCTCAAAATTTTTGAATTTGTCCCGTTTGGTGGAGGCCAGGGGAGTGAAGTCGAACTATTTTAGAGAAGATATGGGTATTTTTAAAACTTGTAATTTGAATCATGACTATCAATAATGTCTTGAGCGATAGCATGAAGGTCTGTAGTAAATCCTGTA
>CATIMP010000028.1 GCA_949528465.1 Bacteroidota bacterium
ATATCATGCACCCGCTTTTTAAGCAGCCAAGAAGCAACCGTATGCAGTAGTGGTATTGCCATTTTGGGTATATTGCTGAACGAAAATACGAATTATGTTTCAAGGGGTACTGACCAAAATGAAAACCGAGTGGCAATCGCCTGTAAACTACTACCTTCTTTTCCAAGATTCTTTCATCCATGTGAATAGTTTGTTGCAAAAAAAAGTACAGATTTCACTTACGGGATATGAGTGTTTAAGCTGTCATGCACCTAAAGAAATTTTCCGTCAAGGATTTTGTAAATCGTGCTTTTTTGAAACACCAAGCGCAGGGGAGTGGATCATGAAGCCTGAACTAAGTAAAGCGCATTTGGGCATTGAAGATCGCGATTTGGCTTTTGAGCAAAAGGTACAGTTGCAGCCACACATCGTATATTTTGCTGTTTCGAGTGGACTTAAAGTTGGCGTAACTCGAAAAACCCAAGTACCTACGCGTTGGATTGACCAAGGCGCACACCAAGCCTTACCCATCGTGGAGGTGCCAAATCGTTATTTGGCGGGGATTACCGAAGTGGCACTAAAAGCCTATTTCAATGACAAAACCAATTGGCGTGTGATGCTCCAAAACGAAGGCGAACAGTTGGATTTGGTAGCTGAACGCGCGGCTTGCTTGTCTAAACTTCCTGTCGAAGTACAGCCTTATATTGCTTCCGATGCATCTATTGAAGTTGCCTATCCAGTGCAGCGTTTTCCCGAAAAGGTAAAAAGTTTAACGCTTTCCAAATCCCCAGAATACACAGGGATACTAAAAGGAATTAAGGGACAGTATTGGATTTTTGAAGACGATACCGTTTGGAATGTTCGTGGGCATGAAGGACACGTGGTGTCCATTGCAGTAGATTAACCGTCAAACGTTTTTTTGGAGTGTGCTACTAAATCATTGATTTTTTCCAACTCTTTTTTGGTTAGGTGTCGCCATATACCCACACCCACATCTAAGGAAACGTTCATAATCCGTATGCGTTTTAGCGTTATAACGTTATAGCCCAAGTACTCGCACATGCGTCTAATTTGGCGATTTAACCCCTGTGTAAGAACAATTTTAAAGGTTTTTTTGTGGGTTTGGGTTACTTCGCAGGGGCGTGTAACGGTATCCAAAATGGGAACGCCTTTGCTCATTTTTGCCACAAATTCTTTTGTTATGGGTTTGTCCACAGTAACCACATATTCTTTTTCGTGATGGTTTCGCGCACGCAGGATTTTATTGACAATATCGCCGTCATTGGTTAAAAAAATTAAACCTTCTGAGGGTTTATCTAACCTACCAATAGGGAAAATTCGGGTCGGATAATTGATGTAGTCAATGATGTTGTTTTTCTCTAATCGCGTGTCAGTAGTACACACAATACCAACGGGTTTATTAAAAGCAATATAAACAGGTTTATCGGCTTTTTTATTCACTGATACGCCGTCCACGGCAATGCTGTCTTCTGGGGTAACTTTTAACCCCATGACCACGGGTTTTCCATTGACTGTTATTCTGCCTTCGTCTATGAGTTTATCGGCGGCACGCCGAGAGCAGTAGCCCAATTCGCTGAGGTATTTATTGATACGAACTGCGGGTTTTTCAGCCATATTACAATTGGATTTCTTCGTTTACGTCCAATTTGAATTCACGTCGGATAATCCACACAAGTAAATATAAAAAGGGGGTGTCAAATGCAGCGACTAAAATTTTAAAAATCACACTTGAAACTACCAATCCCCAAAAAAGTTCCCACGGCAATAATCCAAATGAACAAAGAAGTAAAATTACAGTTGTGGAGTCGATGATTTGTGAGGCAAATGTGGAGAAGTTATTTCGTAGCCACAAGTGCTTTCCTTTAGTGAGATTTTTCCAAAAATGATAAATACGAATATCCACAAACTGCGCCGATAAATAGGCAATCATGGACGCCAATACGGCAAGCGGGGACATGGCGAATACCTTTTGAAAAGTAGCATCGTCAACAGGGGAGGTTTCAATAGCAGGCACTTCGCCAGCAACGAGCAGAATTCCAATGGAAAAGAAGGATGCAAAAATTCCAGCAATCACAACTTGATTCGCACTCTTTTTACCAAAAATTTCAGAAATGATATCTGTGATAAGAAACGTAATGGGATAGG
>CATIMP010000029.1 GCA_949528465.1 Bacteroidota bacterium
AAAGTTGACAAAAAAACTAAACTCCCATCCGCTTTTTTACCAACTCCAATACGTATCCTAGTAGTTCGCTAATCCCAAAATCGGAAGCGTTAATAGCAATCGCATCTGTTGCTTGTGCCAGCGGGGAGTCTACACGAGTGCTATCTAAGTGGTCGCGTTGGGTGATGTTTTCCAAAATAGCATCAAGCGTAACACTTGGGTCAACGGTTTTAAGTTCGTCGTAACGCCGTTGCGCACGAATGTTGCCATCTGCAGTCAAAAATAATTTTACATCGGCATATGGAAAAACGACCGTGCCAATATCACGACCATCCATCACAACACTGTGCTGCGTACCAATGGCACGTTGTTGCGCCACCAAAAACGAACGAATAGCAGAAACCGCGGCAACTTGGCTCACTGCATTTGAAACGGACATGCTTCGTATTGCTGCGCTTACATCTGTGCCGTTAAGCATTAGTTTGTTGTTTTTAAAAGTCAATTGAATATCGTCAAGGTTGGCAATCAGCGTATCTTGATCAAAATGATTTGAGCTAAGCCACTGTTTTTGTTGGGCATATAACGTTACCCCACGATACATGGCGCCTGAATCTACATATACGAATTCCAATGCCTGTGCCAATGCTTTAGCTAAGGTACTCTTCCCTGTAGATGATGCGCCGTCTATGGCAATTACAAATGGTTTTTTCATTTTCTTGGCTCTAAGGTTAACCCCAAAAACGTACGGTTTCCGGCTATGTTATATCTAGCGTGGCTTAGCTGAAAACGCAAACGGCGTAACTGCATCCCCACACCAAACGAAAGTCCCGAAAAATTCCGCATTTCCAAAATACGCAATTCCGCAGCACGCTGCGCATGATATCCTAAACGAATAGAAAATACCCCTTCTGGGAAAACTTCCACACCAAAAGTAGCGTGACGCAATACCTTTTTTATCAAACCTGATTTTTGCTGTGTACTATCTCCGCCAAGATTAGTGGTTGCCTCTTCTGGATTGTCAAAAAGTAAGGGCCACTTGTTTAGATGATGTAACGACACGTGCCACCGCAACGGTAAGTGTTCCAAAGCACTCGAAAACCCAAGTGTTAGATTGGCAGGAAGTGGCTCAAAAACATCTTCATAAGCGGTAATTTGCTTCCCCAAATGTTGATAAACCAATGCCACCCGAAACGGTTTTCCAATTGGATTATAATACAAACCAATATCTCCTGTCATTCCAGAAGATGAATAGATGTCTAAATTAGAAAGTATATAGCGCAAACGCGCGCCCAGGTGTAAGTTTGGACGTAAAAAATAATGTGAAGACGCTAAACCAATTGCTACTTCGCTTCCACTAAAGTCTGTTGTAGGATTTCCAAACTCATCGGCGCCATCAAAAGTACCATAATTGATGTATTTAACATCAAACACCAATGCTTTAGCTCGGCTAATCGTATATGCATAAGCAGCCGTTCCACGATGAATACCATCAAAATAAGGTTCGTAATTTACCATAAGCTGCCCGCCGTGCTCGCCACGGATAACAGCAGGATTAGCAAGAGTGGTGCTAATGTCGGCATCGTGTAAAGTAACGGGGTTTCCCAGTGCCAATTGCCTTGGCGAAGAAGAAAGTTCTAAAAAACGATAGGTAGCATCACCACCGATTTGTGCAATAATTGCAGTTGAAAAAATCAAGAAACAGGAAACAAAAAGCCTTCTCATTCGTATTAAAAACGAAAGTTACGCTTTTTTCGTACCTGATACACGCTGTTTCGTAATCGCAATAGCTAATACTTCATCAATTGAAGAGACATAATGAAACCTTAATCCTTTTAAATAACGTTCTGGTATCTCGCCAATATCCGCCTGATTTTTATCACTTAAAATAATTTCTTTGATGTTGGCGCGCTTTGCTGCTAAAATCTTTTCTTTAATTCCACCTACAGGCAACACTTTTCCACGAAGTGTAATTTCACCCGTCATAGCGATACGGTTTTTTACTTTTAGTTGTAAAATACTCGATACCAAAGACGTTATCATCGTAATTCCTGCACTAGGCCCATCTTTTGGTGTGGCTCCTTCGGGAACGTGAATATGGAAGTTGTGCTTGCTGAAAAAGTCACTTTCAATACCCAAATCATCAGCGTGCGACTTGATGTATTGCAAGGCTATAGTTGCGGATTCTTTCATCACTTTACCTAAGTTCCCCGTAATGGATAAGGCACCGCTTCCTTTACTCAACGACGACTCAATAAATAAAATATCTCCACCAACACGAGTCCATGCCAAGCCTGTAACAATACCTGCGACGTCGTTATTTTCGTAAGTATCACGAAGCAGTTTTGCTGGCCCTAAAATGGATTCAAGTTCTGATACTTCAAGTTTGGAATCACGAGGTGTTTCTTTGGCTTCTAGCATCGCGTAATGACGTACTACTTTCGCTATTTGCTTATCCAATCCACGCACACCCGACTCACGAGTATAGCCTGCTACCAATTGTTGCATGGTCGCTTTTGGAAGTTTTACAGCTGATTTTTTTAAGCCGTGTTCGCTGGTTTGTTTTGGCAGTAAATAGCGTAGTCCTATTTGTACTTTTTCTTCTAAGGTGTAGCCTGAAACCTCTATGATTTCCATACGGTCACGAAGTGCTGGCTGTATTGTAGACAATGAATTTGCCGTGGCAATAAACATTACTTTGGACAAGTCGTAGCCTGTTTCTAAGTAATTGTCATAAAATGTGGTATTCTGTTCTGGGTCAAGCACTTCTAGCATAGCAGACGACGGATCGCCATGCGCACTTTCGGCAAGTTTATCGAGTTCATCAAGAACGAAAACAGGGTTTGATGTAGCCGCTTTTTTGATGTTTTGAACCACACGTCCTGGCATGGCTCCAATGTACGTTTTGCGATGTCCACGAATCTCTGCTTCATCGCGCATACCCCCCAAAGACATACGCACGTATTTTCTGCCCAACGCCTCTGCAATCGATTTTCCAAGCGAAGTTTTCCCAACTCCAGGAGGTCCAACCAAACATAAAATCGGAGATTTCATGTCGTTGCGGAGTTTTAAAACGGCCAAGTGTTCAATGATGCGCTGCTTTACTTTATCTAAACCAAAATGGTCACGATCTAAGATTTTTTGCGCACGATTTAAGTCAAAATAGTCTTCAGAAAAGGTATTCCACGGGAGGTCCAAATACAAATCCAAATAATTTCGCTGCACCGAATATTCTGCCACTTGCGGATTCATACGTTCTAATTTTGCCAACTCCTTATTAAAATGTTTGGCAACCTTATCGTCCCAAGCTTTCGTTTTGGCACGCTCGCGCATTTCTTGAACCTCTTCGTCATACGAGACGCCGCCCAACTCTTCTTGAATTGTTTTCATCTGTTGATGTAAAAAATATTCACGCTGTTGTTGGTCTAAATCGTGGCGTACTTTTGTTTGAATATCATTTTTAAGCGATAGCTTTTGATATTCAACATTCATCTGCTTTAAACACATTAAGGCACGTTGTTCCAGGTTGTCTTGTTCCAAAATATCTTGCTTTTCAGCAACGGTCATCTCCATGTTGGACGAGACAAAATTTACCAAAAATGCATTGCTTTGAATGTTCTTAATCGCGAATGATGCTTCTGAGGGAATTTCAGGATTTTGCGCAATAATTTTTAACGCTAAATCACGAATAGAATCTATAATGGCAGAAAAATTGGGGTCGTTCTCTTCTGGACGAATTTCTTCCAAACTTGCTACCTTCGCAGTCAAATAAGGGTGCTCTGCAATATAGCTAAGTGTTTCAAATCTTTTTTTACCCTGTAAAATGATGGTTGTATTTCCATCGGGCATTTTGAGCACACGTAAAACCTTGGCCAAAGTTCCTTTTTGATATAAATCGTCTGGTGATGGTGATTTGGTTTCGCCCTTTTGTTGTGCAACAACGCCAAGCAGTTTATTTCCGCTATTTACGGCCTTAATGAGTTTTATAGACCTATCGCGACTTGCTGTAATAGGAATCACTACGCCTGGAAACAACACGGTGTTTTTTAGTGGAAGTATGGGCAATTCCTCCGGAACGGGTTCTTTTTGGATGGCTTCCTCGTCGTCGGTAGTCATTAACGGAATCAAGTCCGCTTCATCTTCCAAATCTTGAGGTAACAGGTTTTCTAGAGATAAAATCTTTGTTGTAGACATAGTTTATTGATGTGCCATTTTGTCCGCTTTATACTATAAAGCAGTTGCTACAAATGGAAATTTTTATTAAATATATATTATTCAAATGCCATGCCATTGTAACAAAGCCTGTTAAAATCGTTATCACTATATCAATCCAAAACAAAAATTAGATGCCAAAATTATTGGCCCTGGCGATGTAACCAAAAAATAAAACGCAGTTATAGCGCTCGTTTATTCCCTCGTTCTAAACGGATAAGTAATATGCCACCCACAAAGAAAAATACAACAAAAAATAAAATGGCATTGCGCATACTTCCCGTAACCTGATCAACAGTAGCATACATGAGCATACCAATAACAATTCCTACTTTTTCTGCTACATCATAAAAACTAAAATACGAAGTGGTATCAATCGTTTGGGGAATGAGTTGGGAGTAGGTAGAACGCGCTACTGATTGTATGCCGCCCATGCAAAGTCCAACAAAACCAGCAACGATATAAAATTCAATGGGTTCATAAATATAATAGGCGCTAACGCAAAGCATTACCCAAAGGGCGTTCAGCAAAATCAACGTTTTGATATTACCCCAACGGTTGGCTAATTTTGAAGACATCAATGCGCCAAAAATGGCAATTATCTGAATGAGCAGAATGCTAATAATTAACCCTGTTGTCTTTTCTTCCGCAGCCCATAAAATTTCTTGCTCACCAAAATACGCCGCTACGAGCATGACCGTTTGCAAGGCCATGCTAAACACAAAAAACGCTCCCAAGTAACGCTTTAAAAAATGTAAATTCTTTAAACTTTTCCAAACCGATTTAAGTTCTCGGTAACCATTGAAAAAAATATCCTTGGTATATACTTTGTCTTTATTCCCGCGTGGCAAATGATAAAATGCAATATGACTAAACAAAAACCACCAAGCACCTACCGAAATAAACGAATAACGCATAGCCTTTAGCGACGCTTCTCCGTCATCGCCAGAAATCCCAAACGCATCTGGTTTAAGTACCATAAACAAGTTTACAAGAAGCAACATTACACTGCCAACATAGCCCATAGCAAAGCCACGTGCACTAATGCGGTTTTGTTGTTCGGGAAAAGCAATATCTGGCAAATAAGAATTGTAAAACACCAAGCTGGACCACGCCCCAACCAATGCCAAAAAGTAAAAGAGCAATCCCCAATAGATGTTTTGAATTTCGAACCAATACAACCCAATACAAGAGGCAGCACCCAAATAACAATAGAATTGCATAAAGCGCTTTTTATTGCCCATATAATCTGCAATTCCAGATAAAATAGGAGACCAAAGTGCTATCACAACAAAAGCCAGAGCGGTTACATAGCTTATTAAAGCTGTGTTTTTTATTTGCATTCCAAAAATCTCCAAATGTGTTTGGTCACCACATATGTATCCGTAGTAAAGTGGAAAAATAGTAGACGAAATAACTAGAAAATAAACCGAATTTGCCCAATCGTAAGAAACCCAAGCGCGTAACAGTTTTTTATCACCCTTTTTGTGTGATGGCATGCTGATTGTTTGCTCAAATAAACAAAATAGTTTTAAACATAAAAAACAAGAGGACTATCTTTGCTTGGATGGAAAAGAAAAAAAAGCATAAACAAGGGTTTAGTGTTCCTGCTTGGTTACGTATTATGTTCAAAAACTTAGAACGGATTTCTCCTTATTTGGCTATGCGAGCCGCAGCATATATATTCTCAAAACCACTCAAGTTTAAAGTGCCAGAAAAAGAACTAAAAGCCCTAAAGCATTGTGTCCAGAAAAACGTACAAATACAACACAAAGACATCAAAATTGCAACGTTTACATGGGAAAACTCAGGAGAAAAAGTACTCTTATCACATGGATGGAGCGGCAGAGGAATGCAGCTGTATTACATTGCCGAATCACTCCATAAGGCAGGATATCACGTGGTAACTTACGATGCGCCAGCACACGGAAAATCTACGGGAAAACTCACGAACATGCTCGAAATGATTGAGACGATTGCAAACTTAGACAAAGTCGAAGGTGGCTTTGATTATTTTATCGGACATTCTTTTGGGGCCATGGCTATTTTCAACTACTGCAAGACTAGAGGAAATGCAAAAAAAATAATTACAATTGGTGCTGCTGACAACATGCGCATGATTTTTGATAATTTTATTACATCAGTAGGATTGAGTACTAAAATATTAAAGCGGATGATCGCATATTTCGAGCAAAAATATAAGGTGATTATAGACGATTTTTCTCCATTTATTGCGGTTCAAAAGTTGCAAACACCAACGCTTTTGATTCATGACATAGAAGATTATGAAGTGAGTTCAGCATGCTCCGATTCTATTGCTAAACATCACCCAAATGCCAAAGTAATAAAAACAAAAGGATTAGGACACCGTAGAATTCTTAGAGACAATAAGGTGATGCATCAGATTAAATCATTTATTCAAGAGTCATGAAAACACTACAAATCATTCTTATTATTTGCTTCTTAAACGCTTTTAGCGCTTGTGGGCAACAAACTGAAAAGGCAACAAAAACTGTATCAGAAAAATCAAAAACTATGAAAAAAACAGACGACTATTGGAAAGACAAACTCAGCCCCGAAGCTTTTCGCATACTGCGTAAAAAAGGCACAGAATATCCGCATACAGGAGAATATAACCTTCATTTTGAAGCAGGTATTTACAATTGCATGGCATGCAAAGAACCGCTATTTAAGAGCACAACAAAGTTTAGAAGCGATTGTGGATGGCCCAGTTTTGACAATGCAATTGAAGGAAAGATTCGATATGAAAAAGACAGTTCACTTGGGATGAATCGAACTGAAATTATTTGCAACAGCTGTGATGGACATTTAGGTCACGTATTTAACGACGGCCCTACAAATACAGGCTTACGCTATTGCGTAAATTCTGTTGCGCTGGATTTTGATGCAGAACAGAAAAACGCTAAATAGCCGACTGAAATAGGCTTTCGTTTCGTATTTTTGCACAAACTTTACCATATGAGTCAATACGATATAATTGTTTTGGGAAGCGGACCTGGTGGTTACGTTACCGCTATTCGCGCTTCTCAGTTAGGATTCAAAACAGCCGTTATTGAAAAAGAAAGTCTTGGAGGCGTTTGCCTCAACTGGGGTTGCATTCCTACCAAAGCCTTAATTAAATCGGCACAAGTTTTTGAATACCTACAACATGCTGAAGATTACGGACTCACCGTAAAAGAATACGACAAAGATTTTGATGCTGTGGTAAATCGCAGTCGCTCGGTGGCAGATACTATGAGTAAGGGTGTTCAATTCTTAATGAAGAAAAACAAAATTGATGTGATTTCCGGCTATGGCACATTATTGCCAGGAAAAAAAGTTCATGTTAAAGCCGAGGACGGTAGCGAACAAGAGCTATCTGCGCAACATATTATCGTGGCTACTGGTGCACGTTCTCGCGAACTTCCAAGTTTGCCTCAAGACGGCGAAAAAGTAATTGGGTATCGCAAAGCGATGACACTCAAAAAACAACCTAAGAAACTTGTTGTTGTAGGCTCTGGAGCCATTGGAGTAGAATTTGCCTATTTCTACAACGCCATGGGTACTGAAGTCACCATTATTGAATATCAGTCGCGTATTGTTCCCGTTGAAGATGAGGAGATTTCTAAGCAGATGGAACGCTCATTTAAAAAAGCAGGTATTAAGGTATTAACAAATGCAGAAGTTACAGCTGTTGACACTTCTGGAAAAGGAGTTACGGCTACAGTAAAAACAAAAAAGGGCGAAGAAAAAATTAGTGCCGATGTGGTACTTTCTGCTGTGGGTATCAAAACCAATACCGAAAATATCGGACTTGAAGAAGTCGGTATTGCTACTGATCGAGATAAAATTTTGGTAAACGATTTTTACCAAACCAATATCCCAGGTTATTACGCCATTGGAGATGTTACAGCAGGACAGGCCTTGGCGCACGTGGCGTCTGCTGAAGGAATTTTATGTGTCGAAAAAATTGCTGGACAGCACGTTGAACCCTTAGATTACGGAAATATCCCAGGATGTACGTATAGTAGTCCAGAAATTGCATCGGTTGGACTAACCGAAGTACAAGCTAAAGAACAAGGCTATGAAATTAAAGTAGGGAAATTTCCATTTTCTGCTTCTGGAAAAGCACAAGCAAGCGGTACTACTGACGGGTTTATTAAAGTTATTTTTGATGCCAAATACGGGGAATGGCTTGGTTGCCACATGATTGGTGCGGGAGTTACCGACATGATCGCAGAAGCGGTTTTAGGTCGTAAATTGGAAACTACTGGGCACGAAGTACTAAAAGCCGTTCACCCACACCCTACTATGAGTGAAGCCATGATGGAAGCCGTTGCAGACGCATATGACGAAGTGATTCACTTATAAAATTATTTCATATTGATTTTTAAAAAGCAGCTACATAGCTGCTTTTTTATTTTTTGTATATTTAATTTTAGTTAACCCTCAAAACTTACAATTATGAACAGCACGATATCTCGGCTTAATCAACTAATTACTACTGCTGAAGCCTATTTAAAAACAGCCCACAGACAAAAATTGGCAGCAAAACCAAAACCTACACAATGGTCTAAAAAAGAAATTTTAGGGCATTTAATTGATTCTGCACGCTATAACTTGAGTCGATTTACCGAAATTCATATTAAACCAAAGCCGTATCAGATTGTTGATTATGAACAAGACGAGCTGGTGCTTGTAAATGACTACCAACGTGCAGAACCAAAAGATCTTACCATGTTGTGGGTGAGCTTAAACAAGCAAATCATACACGTAATAAAGCAACAAAACGAAAAAACATTACAAATTCAAGCCAAATTACCCAACCAGAAAACAACGAACTTACTTTTTCTAATAAATGACTATTTAGAGCACATGGAGCATCATGTAAAGCAAATTGTTGACGCCTAATGGCTATTTTGCGGCATAATTAAAAGCATCAAATAGTGAAATATATTGTAATTACGGGAGTCTCCACAGGAATTGGACGCGATGCTCTTCGCTTGCTACATAAAAAAGGGTACTATATTTTTGGAAGCGTTCGTAAAGAAGCAGATGCAAAGAAACTAACTGAAAGCTATCCAGAGCGATTTACGCCCCTAATTTTTGATGTTCAAAACCACGATGCAGTGGTAAAAGCCACAAAAGTTGTTTTTGAAACTTGTGATGCCCTGCATGCACTTATTAACAATGCTGGAATTGCGGTTCCTGGTCCACTGCAACATATATCAGAAAAAGATTTTGAACGCCAACTTGATATAAATCTCAAAGCTGTCCGCAGGATTACCAACCTTTTTTTGCCACTTCTCGGAGCTGCAGCCAACTTCAAAAAAACACCTGGAAGAATAATCAATATAAGTTCTATTTCAGGGTTATTTAATTCGCCATTTAATGGCGCATATTCTATTTCAAAACACGCATTAGAAAGCATGACAGATGTTTATCGAAGAGAGTTGCGGCGCTATAATATTAAAGTTATTGCAATTGAACCAGGTCCAATCCAGACAGCTATTTGGCAAAAAAGCCTAAATAGTATGGATAAGTACTCCCACACAGAATATAACGATGTGCTACAAAAAGCAGATATGATGATTGAAAAATCTGAAAAATCAGCCTTACCTGTTTCCCGAATATCCGATCTTATTTTAAAATGTTTGACATCTGGAAACCCAAAAACACGCTACATTGTTCACAGAAGCAAATTCCTATTCAAGCTACTTGCATTTTATCTACCTGATAAACTCGTGGATTGGTTTATTCACAGAACTCTTACACGAGGTAATCGTCATAGACCAATTTAAGCAGGAAATATTTAAGTTTTATCTGTAAAAAACTGTACGGCAAGCGAATAACTTTTAAGTCCAAACCCTAGAATAAGTCCTTTGGCATGTGGTGTAAGATATGAAGTGTGGCGAAAATCTTCTCGAGCAAAAGTGTTTGAAATATGTACTTCTATCACAGGAGTCTCAATGGCTTTTATGGCATCGCCAAGCCCTACAGATGTATGCGTATAAGCGCCTGCATTTAAAATAATCCCATCGCTAGAAAACCCGAACTTATGAAGTGCGTCTATGAGTTCTCCCTCAATATTTGATTGTACATAGTGAAACGTACATGTAGGAAACTGCTTTTTAAGCGTATCCAAATAGGCTTCGAAGCCCTGTGAGCCGTAAATTTCAGGTTCGCGTTTTCCCAGTAAGTTTAGATTTGGGCCGTTAATGATGGTAAGTTCCATATTAAAATTTATCCAAAACTAAGAAACTCTTGGGAATCCAACAGAATAATTAATAATCGGGCAGCATAAGCTGCCCGATTATCTTACAAACAATGATGCTATTTACCTACTGCAAACGTAATTTTTACATTTACACGATATTCATGTGGTTTCCCATCATTAACCGTTATGCTAAAGTTATTCACGTTTACTGAAACAATGTTTTTAACGGTTTTATGTGCTTCTTTTACAGCGTTACTTGCTGCGTCTTCCCAACTTTTTTTTGAGTTTGAAAGCACTTCAATTACTTTTAAAATGGCCATAATATCTGGTTTTAAGATTAAATAATTAGTTAAATAGTTTTCCCAAAAGCCCACCTGAACCTTTAGATTTCCCCGAAGTCAACCCACCAAGCAAACCTGTGAGCATTTCGGAATTCCCGCCAACTTTTGACGAAATAAGTTTTACAACAAAAGGAACAATAAGCTCCTTAATAGAACCAGCTTTCTTTTTATTGATTCCGCTAGAAATCAACTTTTTCACCAAACTCGTATCCATGTTTTTTAAAAACGAGTTAGATGCAGACGAATTCGTGTTTTCTGAAAACAAATTTAGCAGTGTGCCAAGCCCACCACTAGATTCTTTGCCAATAGCGTCATCAACAACTGCTTTAGTGCTGTCAATGGTTACATCTACTTCTTTAGAACTCAAATTTAAATTGCCAAGCAATTTTGTTATGGCTCCTTTGTTATCGTTGAAAAGTGCATTTAAGTCCATAGAAATTAGTTATAAACGTGTTCTTTATTAAACTTTTTTGTAAGCAAATAATACACCATTGCTCGATACTTATTTCTGTTTGAAGTACCCATTTGCTCCATAACTTCGCTAATGGCAGTATCCAATGCTGGACTATCTTTAAGGCCAAGTTTTTTAATTAAAAAATTGGTCTTAACGGTTTGCAACTCCTTAGGGTCTGATCCAGAAACTCTTGAAGCATCAGGGTTATAAATGACAGGACCTAATCCTTTTGCTACTTTTTCAAGTAGATTTTTATCTACTGACATATTCAGCTTGCTTCGAAATTCGCTTTGATAAAGCGCAACTGTTTCATCTAATTTACTCATGATAATTATATTTAAGATTAATGTTAAGGGTTAATTTAAAATTGATTTTCACTGCCAAGTGCATTTTGTCTTTCGCTGCGGCTTTGACATCTGTCGCACAAGTCACTAATTTTTTTTATTTCTTTTGCTTGCACCACTGTGCCTTGAAAAATTTCAACGGTTCTGTCTGTGTTTATATAGGAGCAATCTTCATACAAGTGATAGCTTTTACCCGATTTGGTCCAATAGACATAATCGTGGCCCCCATTTAAGGCTTTTACTTGTGCAATTTCTTCTTGATATTGCTCTTGTGAGGGTGGATTAAAATCAATGCCGGTAAGTCCAGCAATAAGCAGTGCTCCAATAGCAACAGTAGCCACTAGGCTTTTTTGCTTACCATCCAGTTTATCGTTTTTAAAAATTAAAATTAGTAAGGGTAAGAATGCAATGACGCTTACTATAAGACCTAATTGATTTTGAAGGAAAAACTTAATTTTTTGTTTTTTTGATGCGGGATTAAAGCGGTTGGCTTTTTTCCATAAAACCGATCCCATAATAACAAATAATAAGTCGGCTGCAATAAAAACGATAAGCCAAGTGGTATTAATTGGGTCTTTTTGCAACTGCATAATAGCAAAGACCTCAAAAACAATTGCTACTATCCAGCTAAGAAGTGCAAAAATTCTGAGCTTAGTCGCCTTTTGTCTATTTAACTTAGGTTGTGTAGTGTGTTGATCGGCTTTGTCTCCTTCCGTAACAAATGAAGTGACTTTTTTTGAAGTGTTAAACTTTTGCTTCATTACATAGGTTTATTAGTGAGATTGGGCACTAAAAACTACAGGTAAAAAAATACTTGCTGTTGTTATGTGCGAAATATAAAATAAATAACTAAAATTGACACCCCCATTTATATCTATCCATATGTTTTTTTGCGGTTTTTGATAAAAAAAAGAAGAATTGCTTAAAAATTTAATTACTATACTTTGATATTCGCTTAATTGTGTTTTTTCCAACAAAAAACTAAAAAATAGCTACCTTTAAAAATGCAATGGAAAAAAGCCATAGAAGAGTACTCTTTTCACCTCAGATTAGAGCAAGGGTTATCCGAAAATACCATTGAAAGTTACCAATTCGATGTAAACAGATTGGCAAGCTATTGCGAAAAGTTACATTCAAAAATTACACCAATTTCGTTAAAAACAGACACACTCAAAGACTTTGTATTTGAACTTTCTAAAGAAGTGCAACCCCCAACCCAGTCTAGAATTGTGTCAGGGATTAAGGGATTTTTTGCTTATATGCAGCTAGAAGGCTACAGAGAGGACAATCCCACGCAACTTTTAGAACTACCAAAAATTCGAAAAACCTTCCCAGATACGTTGTCAACAGATGAAGTGAATGCCTTAATTGCTGGAATTGACAGCAAAAGTAAGTACGCCTTCAGAAACCGCTGCATGCTTGAACTCCTTTACAGTTGTGGTCTTCGTGTAAGCGAACTCACACAACTTAATAAATCTGATTTGTTTTTTGAAAAAGGCTTGATTCGTATTCGTGGAAAAGGCGATAAGCTGCGATGGGTGCCTGTGGCTGAGAGCAGTTCAAAACTTATTCATGAATACATCCAAAAAGAACAAAAACCCATAAAAGGATATGAAGACAGGGTTTTTTTAAACAATCGTGGGAAAGAACTAACACGTGCTATGGTATTTACAATTGTCAAAAAAGCGGCACTGTGTGCCAACCTAAACAAAAAAGTTAGCCCACACACATTACGCCATTCGTTTGCAACCCACTTGGTCGAAAATGGCGCAGATATTCAATTGGTCCAACACATGATGGGACATGCAAGCATCACCACAACTGAGCGGTATATTCACATGAGTCAGCGGCATTTAAAAGAGGCTATCGCAAGGTTTCATCCACGAGCTACTTAAGAAATTGCCATGCGGAACCCCTCACCGTGAATATTACTAATTACAATTGATGGGTCAGCTTTAAGGTGTTTGCGTAGCTTGGCAATATAGACGTCCATTGAACGAGAAGTAAAGTATGTATCGTCTTTCCATATTTTCTTAAGCGCTAATTCTCTGGGCATCAAATCGTTGGCGTGCAACGCCAAAAGTTGTAGCAGTGCCCCTTCTTTGGGAGATAATTTAACAGGGGGTGCCGTATTGTATGAAAGCTCACGTAATTTGGCGTTAAACTTAAATTTACCAATCGTAAAAAGATGTTCTGCTTTGTCAAGATTTATCACATTCTGCTCCATACGATAAAACATTGCCTTCATCTTAAGCAACAAAACATCAGAGTCAAATGGCTTTGTGAGATAATCATCAGCACCTAAATTATATCCTTTTACCACGTCATCCTTCATCGATTTTGCGGTTAGAAAAATAATAGGAACGCTACTATTTGCCCTTCGAATTTCTTTGGCCAATGTAAAACCATCTTTGTATGGCATCATTACATCGAGTAAACAAATGTCAAATGTGCCTTTATTAAACTTTTCTATCCCCTCTACACCATTGCGTGCTAAAACAACATCATATTCGTTGAGCTCTAAATAATCACGAAGAATGGAACCAAAATTTTGATCATCTTCAACAAGTAAAACTTTCTTTTTTGAGGTTATCATAATGTGTATTTAAGTGGAAATTGTACGAAGAAGGTACTTCCTTTATTGGGTTGGCTTTGAACAGAAATCGTGCCATTGTGTAATTCCACAATACGCTTTACATAAGACAATCCTAATCCATGCCCTTTTACAGTGTGTATATTTCCTGATTCTTCTCTGTAAAATCTATCAAAAACTTTGCGTTTAACGTTGCCGCTCATACCAATACCCTTATCTTGAATTTTAACAGTAAAAGCGTCTTCAGAAATAGAAGTAGACACATCTATTTCCACAACTTCCGTGGAGTATTTAATGGCATTTTCAAGCAAATTGACCCAAACGTTTGTCATATGCGATTCAGACATGGGGAATTTTACTTTCATCGGGTCTAATGAAGTGCGAAGTGTTCCGTTATTTTGGTCTATTAGCAAGCGAACATGCTCAATGGCATTTTTAATGGGCGTATGCGGGTCAATTTCGACAGTGGTAAGTTCAAGCTCTTGTCTGTCCAATCTTGAAATTTGCAACACGTTTTCTACTTGTGTGTTCATGCGTCGACTTTCATCACGAATAAGCCCAAGATACTGCGTAACCTTATCTGGTTTTTTTGCTATGGTAGGTGTTCCAAGTGCGTCTAACGCCAACTGTATTGTTGCAATTGGTGTCTTAAACTCATGCGTCATATTATTTATAAAGTCCGATTTAATATCTGATATCTTCTTCTGCTTAAATGCTTGAAGCAAGGTAACTGCAAAAACCCCTATAATAATAAGTGTGAATAAAACTGATAGCGCAATAGAACTCATTACAGAGGAGCGCAAAAAGGAGTTTTTTTCAGGAAAAATAAGTCGTAACTCATAATTACTTTTTCCGTCGACATTAACAAAAAGAGGGGTTTTATAGGTTGTTTTATTGATGTTTTGAAGAAATAATTCAGTACCTAAGCCAGACATACGGTTTCCCTCAAATACCCGGAATTCAAAACTTGCATCAATATCGCGGAGCAATAACTCTTGCCCCAATAAAAGCTCTAACTCAAAAGTACTGACACGCTTTTCAATGGCTTTATTAGAAGCAATATCCATAAAAATACTCTCGTATTTTGCCTTATCCATAGATGTCAAACGCTCAATACGTTGCATACGCTCAGCAGACGACATTTTATTAATTGTACCATCTACATCTTCTTCCAAAACCGTGGTCGCCCGAATACTGCGATAATCTAAAATTGGCGTTGAGTCTGATGCAGCTGGATCATACAAATTGGGGAAAATTCCGTACGTATCTTCAATAATACCTCTTGAGACCAATAGCGTTTTATTTTCTTCCGAATTACGATCGATATATTGAAACACTTCTGTCAGCTGGGATTCTTTTGGCGAGCCAATACTATCCATCAATTTTTGCGTGGCAACAATATAATCGCGCAACTCGCGCTCTTTGATTTGCTCCGAAACTGAAGCTAATGCATTGTTCACACTCAATGAAAACTGGCGGTCGCGATTGTTAAGGTTGGTTTGAATCCAAAATGTTTGTACAATGATAATACCCAAAAGAGAAAACCCCATAAAAGCAACCAATACCGCAAAAAGATTTTTTTTCATTGCTTTGACTCTTCTAAAAATTGCTGATGCAAGGCATTCACTTGTACTTCTGTTTTGCTAAGGTCTATATTTTCAATTACAAAATCAGCGAGTGGTAATTTTTGTTCGTCATTCCATTGATTTTTCATGCGTGCCTGCACGGTATCCTCAGTTACCTTATCGCGGTTTTTTACACGTTTAATGCGCTCTGCTTTAGGCGTAACGACCAAAAGAACACCATCAAATCGATCTTGAGCATGCAATTCAAACACAATGGGAATCTCGTACATGGTATAAGGAGCATCTTGTGCATCGCGCCATTGATCATAAGCAACTTTAGCCGCAGGATGTACAACTGCATTCAATGCTTCCAATTTAGACTTGTCATAAAAAACCTGTTCGGAAAGAAACTTTCGGTTTAATGCGCCATTGGTATACGCTGCATCTCCAAAAAGCGAAATAATTTTCTCCTTAATTTCTAGACTGTTTTCCATAGCGAGTTTGGCAGAATCGTCAGCGGAAAAAGTAGGAATACCCAATTTATTGAACAACGTAAGAACCGTGGATTTACCACTCCCAATACCTCCAGTAATTGCATAATGCTTCATTCGACAATAAAATAAGAAACGTTTGGTGGTAATATGGATAGTTGCTTTACTACGTCTGGCAGCCCCGTTATTTTAACAGTTAGTTGGCCCAAGTTAGATTTTTCAAACAAGACAACGGCACTAAGGCTTGAAGCGTCTAAGTTTGGTAAGAGCGACAATGGGGCTGCAAACTTAATTTCTACCTGCTTCGGAGCTATCGTTAGATTTAGATTTTCAGGCATATTTCCGATTGTTATAGGCAGCGTAAATGAAACATCCGAGTACCTGTCTACACTCCCGCTGACTTGTATGGTTGTTGCACTCCAATGGGCCAATTGAGCTATGGAATCAATAAGTGTTGCTTCAAGCGAAAAATTTGTGCGTAACGGATTTTGGGTTGACAAGGTAAAAACTGCTTTTTGCAGTTGTTCCAAAACGGGTTTGCTTCCAAATGCTGAAACGCTATCTACGCTAAATTTAAGCGGAGTTATAAGATGAAAACCGGATTCAAATTCGGGAAATGATGCCAATGTGGGCACAAAAGATTTTTGAATAGCTGGCGATACAGGTAAAGAAATACTACCTGGGACAAAGCCTAAAATTTGATTTGAACTTCCATAGTTTTGAATGTATTTACGAAATAGAAAAGCGGTATTCAAAACAGGATTTTCAAGATTTTTTATCGGCAGATTCCGAACAGGTAATTTAATTTCCCTAGGGAAAATCCTTCGGTATAATACCGAAAAACCAGTGCTAGAAACTCGAGCAGGCACTTCCATTTTTGAAGTACTAAGCACAAGGTTTTCAGCGTCCGATATAAATTTCAGTTGAACGGGGACGGTAGTAGTATAGGTATCTGAAAGCGCACTTAATGTCCAAATAACAGCAGCAAACACCAAAAATAACAGCCCTTGTTTAGAGCCTAAAAAACGTCTTTTAGAGATTCGCTGCCGTACCGACATCCTTATGCGTTTTGTTGATCTTCAAAAGCTTGCATAACTGCATCGCTAACACCCATATTGGAAAACCCACCATCGTGGAACAAATTCTGCAACGTAACTTTTTGGGTTAAATCTGAAAATAATGAGACCGTATAGTTGGCACAATCAAGTGCCGAAGCGTTTCCAAGGGGTGACATTTTCTCTGCATACGAAATAAAGCCATCAAATCCTTTTACCCCTTTACCTGCAGTAGTTGGCGTTGGTGATTGCGAAATGGTATTTACACGAACATTTTTGTCTCTACCAAAAAAATAGCCAAAACTACGCGCGATAGATTCCAAAAAAGCTTTGTTGTCTGCCATGTCATTGTAATCAGGGAAAACGCGTTGCGCTGCCATATAAGACAAGGCAACAATACTTCCCCACTCGTTCATGGCATCTTGCTTATAGAGCACTTGCATGACTTTATGAAACGAACCCGCAGAAACATCCCAGCCTTTTGCTGTCCAATCATATTTTTGATCGGTATATGAACGTCCTTTTCTTACATTTACCGACATTCCAATGGAATGGAGAACAAAATCAATCTTACCGCCCAATACCGCTACAGATTCTGAAACCAATTTCTCTAAATCTTCAATGGATGTGGCATCAGCAGGGATAACAGTTGCACCCGTTTTTTCAGCTAATTGATTGATGGTTCCCATGCGCATGGCAATGGGAGCGTTGGTCAACACAAACGAGCCACCTTCTTCGTGTACACGCTCAGCTGTTTTCCAAGCAATGGAATTTTCATCCAATGCACCAAAAATAATCCCTCTTTTTCCTTTTAGTAATCCGTAACTCATCTTTAAAAATTAAAATTAAACGTTTCGCAGCTCTTGCGCATGACGCAAAGCTGACTCTTTAATATCTTTCCCTCCCAACATTTCTGCCAATTCTTCAATTCTGGCATCTTCGTCTAATGGAATCAAAAAGGTTTGTGTGGTTTCGCCAACCACGTCTTTGTATACCTTATAATGTGCATCGGCCAAGGCTGCTATTTGAGGTAAATGCGTAATCGAAATCACTTGCATATGGCTGCTCATTTCATACATACGTTTACCCATTGCATTTGCCATTTCACCCGAAACTCCCGTGTCTATTTCATCCAAAATCAACGTTGGAAGCTGTGTTTTTTCTGCCATGATAGATTTAATCACCAACATAATCCGTGATAATTCTCCACCAGACGCCACCTTACCCATTGAAGCAAAGTCGATTCCCTTGTTCGCAGAAAACAGCAATTCGGCTTCTTCTGTCCCAGTTGGGCTTGGCGCGGGTAATGGGTTTATATTCATTGTAAAGCGCACGTGTTGCATCCCCAAATCGCGAGAGCGTGACGCCAAAGCATCTGTTAACGGCTGGCATGCGTTTTCACGCTGTAGACGAAGTTTTTGCGATGTTTCGTGAAGTTTTTGGGTAGCTATTTCTACTTCAGCAACACTAGCCGATATTTGATTATCCAATTGTTCCACATCTCCGCAAAGTTGTCGTAATTCATCCCGTTTTTTAATCAGTCCTTCGGCATTTTGAACCTTGTGCTTTTGGCATAACTGGTGCAATGTGCTTAAATTATCTTCAACTTCTTGAAGTCGTGCAGGGTCGTCCGATATAGACTCACCCAGTTGTTGTGCTTCTTGTAGCACATCGGAAAGCTCAATACCAATACTCAAAATACGTTCTTGTAACGATGCATAAGCTTCGCCAAGAGAAGCAATTTTCGCCAAAAGTTGCGCAAGCGTATGTAGTTGATCTTGAGCACCCATATTTTCTTGTGTGCCAACGGCAACAGCCTCAGCAAGTGTTGCGCGTAAACCTGTGGCATTTCTTAGTAGTGTAGCTTCTTCCTCAAGCGCTTCGATACATTTTGGCGATAAAGACACTTGCTCCAATTCTTGCAGTAAAAACTTGTGATAATCCAATGCTTCGCTGGATTGTTGCTGACGATCTCTCAGTGAAGAAAGCGTATTGGAACATTTTTTCCAGTGAGCATATTTATTTTTATAATCCAACAACAACGTATCGTCATTGAAAAAAGCATCAATAAGTTTTAGGTAAAACGCAGGGTCGGTAAGCTGAATGGTTTGGCGTTGTGTATGTATATCTACCAAAGCCGTTCCAAGCATTTTTAATGTGTCTAAAGTCACAGGAGTGTCGTTTACAAAAGCTCTAGATTTACCGCTAATACTCAACTCACGACGCACAATAGTATTTGGTTCATCGTCCAAATCTAGGGTTTCAAACAAGCGGTGTAGATTATGGTCAGCCATCTCAAAGGTAGCTTCAACAATACATTTATTTGCTCCATATCGTATTGTTGACAAATCTGCGCGCTGGCCCAAAATAAGCGATAATGCCTCTAAAAGAATAGATTTTCCTGAACCTGTTTCACCAGTTAAAATTGACAACCCTGAAGAAAAAGAAACCTCAAGGTCTTCAATTAAAGAAAAGTTTTTTATGGATAATGAAGCAAGCACAGATTAAAGTATGACGTTAATTCAAATATAGTGCGTTTTGCGCCATTTGAAAACACGAAGTTATCAACGGGAAATCAGCGCCCAAAACTGAGAATTACTCGGAGCAAATCGATTCAAAAAGCGCAATAATTCGTCGGTTTCCACTTCAGGACCATCACTAAAAAGTTGGCCTATTTCCTCCCCTTTTGCATCAAAAAAAGCGCGCATCAAATACGAATTTGGCTGTCTTTGCATAAGCTTTTGCAGACTAAGTAGTTCGTCTTTTAAAAGTGTTTTGGCCTCTTCGGGAGCTGAAACCATATTATCTAATCCGTTTCTGTGATATTGATAGATAACATTTCTAAAATCGTTAAACGCAGGGGAAATAATTTGGTCTATGAGTTCATAACGACCATTGCGGTTTTGCGAAACCGCCCACCCTTGTGCATTACTTGCTTGTGCAGCATTTGCAATGGTTCGCGCGCGTTCAAAAAAAGACGTTCCGCCAAGTGGCGAAAAGCTATCTAACTCCATACCAATAGCCATATAGATATAATACGAAAACACAGAAACAAGGTTATTATTATAGCGATTTACATCAAAATAAAAAGGTTGAAACTCTTGATATGTAAAATTGAAATTGTCATCCAAAAAGGTAACCAACGGAGAAGTATAACTGCTGTTAAAAACCAACCTTCCAGATTGTACTTGTAAAGTGGCGCCGTATGAATTATCGTTAATATTAGAAATCGTTAGCAGCATAGAAATGGAAACTTCGGCTTGCTCATTTCCGTTTTCAGAAGTCCATTTGGTGTTGTTCAGAAAATCACGAAGTGATTTTTCAAGTGTTTTAACTGGTGCGATATTCGTTTGGTTAACAAGTTCCGTGTTAACGGTCAAATCTACCCGAACGGGCTGCGCCCAAACCATAGCATGAAAACCTAAAATTAATAGTAGAATATTAGTGCGCATCGAAAATATTTTTAAGGTGAACCAAAATATCTTTGGCTACATCATTTTTGGGCTTTAATGAATAATGAACAGCTTCTTTATCACGTTGTAAAAAGGAAATTTTATTTGTGTCGTGTCCAAATCCCGCCCCGTCGTCTGCAATAGAATTAACAACAATCGCATCCAAATTTTTACCAGAGAGTTTCTGTTGTGCATTTGCCATAGCATTCTCCGATTCCAACGCAAATCCAATCAAAACTTGGTGTTTTTTAGTTTTACCTAACTGGACAAGAATGTCTGTTGTTGGCGTCAACGAAATGGCATCAAAGCCGTCTTGCTTTTTGATTTTTTGATCAATTTCTTTGTTAGGTTTAAAATCCGCAACCGCTGCAGACATAATCACAGCGTCTGCTGTATCGTAATTGTTTAGGCAGGCTTGAAGCATTTCATCGGCAGTAGTAACAGATAAAAGGTTAACACTTGGATGCGCTGTGTTTCCAGCAGTTGGCCCGCTGATAAGCGTAACATCTGCTCCTAGTTTAGCTGCACAGTTTGCCAAGGCATATCCCATTTTTCCTGAAGAATGATTTCCTATAAAACGTACAGGATCTATCGGTTCGTATGTAGGACCAGCTGTAATCACAATTTTTTTTCCAGACAAAGGGGATTTTTCCAGAAAATAGGCTTCAATAACAGCAAGAATTTGCTCAGGATCCTCCATTCTCCCCTCGCCTTCCAGGCCACTGGCAAGTGCGCCAGATGTTGCAGGGATTAATATATTCCCATTGGCAATAAGTGTTTCTATGTTAGCTTTATTTGCAGGGTGCTTATGCATGTCCAAATCCATAGCAGGTGCAAAAAAAACGGGGCATTTTGCAGATAAGTAAGTGGCAATAAGTAAATTATCCGATGTGGCTTGCGCCATTTTAGAAAGTGTATTTGCAGAGGCTGGTGCAAAAATCATAGCATCTGCCCAAAGTCCTAAATCAACGTGATTGTTCCAAACGGCATTTTCATTCTCTTCATTGACAAAAGAACTTAAAACGTCACGATTAGAAACGGTGGAAAGTGTAAGAGGAGTAACAAAAGTTTTAGCAGCCTCGGTCATGACAACCTGAACAGAAGCTCCAGCTTTGACAAGCAATCGGACAAGGTTTGGCGTTTTGTACGCAGCAATGCTTCCCGAAATTCCTACTAGAATCTGCTTGTCGTGCAAAACCGACATGGCTATGCTTCTGAGTCGGAATCGGTGTGACGGTAGTAAACCTTTTCTTGCAACCACTGTTCAATAGCAATTGCGTGCGGCTTAGGAAGTTTTTCGTAAAATTTCGAAACTTCTATTTGCTCTTTGTTCTCAAAAATCTCTTCTAAATTTTCTGTTGGGGTAGCAAATTCTTCAAGTTTTTCAGACAACTCGGTTTTAATGTCTTCATTAATTTGGACAGCGCGTTTCGCCAAAATAGAAATGGCTTCGTAGATATTTTCTGTGTTTACGTCTAACTCGTTTCGGTTATACGTTTTTGTTGTTTCTGCGGCTTGAGTGCGTTTTAAATCCATGACTTGAAATTAATTGGATGCAAAAGTACGGATTTCTTCCTCAATATCTTCCATCATTTTTGTTGCAGCTTCCAAGTGTTCAGAATCGGGATATAAACGCTTAAAACTTTCAAATTTTGTTTTGGCGTCTTCAAGGCGGTTTTCCTTCTTATAGTAAACACTATTTACTGCTAATGTAGTAGCTGCAGAGAATTGCACAAAAAGTGCAGCTTCTCTATAACTTGTCCCCGGATTATCCGCTATAAAATTATCAAGAGCCTTTAAAGATGCTTTGTAATCTCTAATAGTATTGTATTGCTTTGCAATCTCAAACCCCTTTTTTTCAGTTTTTTCTCTCAATTCGGTTGCCATATCATTTGCTTCGGCCATGCGTTCACTATCGGGATAGCGATTGATAAATTCCTGAATTTTATCAAGTGCCTCGTATGTATCGGTTTGATCTAAACTAAAATTAGGCGAGGTTTTGTAATGCGCAAATGCCATCAAAAAATACGCCTCATCTGCTTTTTGACTTTTTGGATACGCCTTTACAAAAGTTTCAAACTCATATGCCGCAAGAATATAATTATTAGTGTTAAGCAATGAATTTGCATAGAAAAACACAATGCGCTCTGCCTGAGGCTTTCCTCTATATACCTCTTTAAGTTGCGCAAGTAGTTGTGCCGCTTTTCGATATTTTCCTTGCTCATACAATTCCAAGGCAAGATCGTTTTTCAACTTTACATCTTCACTTTTTAAAGCTTTTTGTAAATCGCTACATCCAACAAAAAAAATTACTGCTGCGATGAGTAAATAATTTGGTACTTTCATAGCCACAAACTTAACTAAAACCAGCAACATAATTACAACTTACATTCGCATCTATTTTTTGCTTTTTTTGTGCTTGATTTGCCACGCTGCGATTGCGCAAGAAGCAAAACTACCAAGGCATTGGGGCATACACTTTGGGTATGGCACGCAACAAACTGCGCCTTTTAACTCACTTGAGTATACATTTGAACAAGTACATATGTTAGGACAGTTGGAATTGAAAAGTATTGGATATAAAAAATTTAATCTTCAATTTTTGGCTGAAGGAGGTTACTACTGTGCAAAGCATCAGCTTATAAATAAATGGTTCACCACAACTGAATTTTTCAAGGACTTCCCAGGTGACTTCCAGCAGAACATGTTAGAAAAAAAATATGTCCATCAAGTGATTTTTCACGCGGCTGTGGAAATAACGCGTTTTATTACCCCAAAAACACAACTTTTTGGTTATGCGGCAATTGGCCCCATGTGGACGTCAAAACAGACGGAACGTCTTGCTAAAGGTTTTGCTTTTTCAGATAATATTGGCTTAGGGTTAAAGTTTAAACTCATTAAAAATATGTGGCTCAGTAGTTTGGTGTTTCTTCGACACGAGTCTAATGCAAACCTTCAATTTCCCAATTCAGGTCACAATACTTTAGGCGTACGAATGGGTGTAGTATTTAATCTAACTGCGCCACAAAAGGGCGAAGGGCATCCGTCAAGCCTTCCGAAGCTTTAACTAACGGCAATCGAACGGCATCAGTAGACAAGTGCTTAAGCGCAGAAACGGCTTTGATACCTGCTGGATTTCCTTCCATAAACAGCAAGTCAATAACAGGCAAAAGTTGGTTTGTAATTTGATTTGCCTTTTCTGTGTTTTTGTTAATGGCAGCTTGAATTCCTGCTGAAAATGTCTTCGGAAATCCACCTGCAGCTACAGAAATTACACCAGCACCACCTAGTAGCGTAAGCGGGATGGCTGTTTCATCATCACCCGAAAGAACCAAAAAGCCTTCTGGCGCATTGGAAATAATTTCTTTCCCCTGAACTAAATCCCCGCTTGCATCTTTTACAGCTATAATATGTTGCGCGTCATTTGCTAATCTAAGTGTAGTTTCGGCAGTCATATTCACACCCGTTCTGCCAGGAACATTATACACAATTAGCGGAAGTGGAGTAACAGCATCTAATGCCATATAATGACGGTAAAGTCCTTCTTGAGACGGACGGTTATAGTACGGAGTAACCGATAAAATAGCGTCAAATCCTGTGGTTTCAATTTGCTGAAATTCATCTACAAGAGCAGCCGTATTATTCCCGCCAAGACCCATCACCAACGGAACGCGTCCATTTACTTCTTGAACAAACACAGTAAAAACAGCTTGCTGTTCCGCATGAGTTAGCGTAACAGACTCACCTGTTGTTCCCAAAGCAACTAGAAAGTCGATGCCTTGGTCAATCAAGAAATGAATAATGCGCTTTAGCGCTTCAAAATCTACGTCTCCCTGGTTTGTAAAAGGGGTAATTACTGCAACGCCAGTTGATGCACCTTTAAGTACGCTCATTAGGATGAATTTTATTAAAATATTGTTTTAAGTAGGACAGAAATGTACCAAAATCAGCTGTTGAAGGAAGTACCAAATCGTTTAATTGATTATCTAAAGAAGAAGGACCAATGCGGAAAGAAGCCTTTAATAGTGCCGAAAACGACACCAAAGGCAAGGTAATATTGTGTACAAAATGAACAACTAAATCGTATTGTTGTTCCAAAACAAATACCAAATCATCGGCAGATATACGTCCACGCCAATCCAAACTCTGTGGATGTAAATGCGGCTTTGGTACTCCTTCTAGCATTTTTTTATTCACATTATATTGCACGCGTTCAATAGTATCAAATTCGTGAGAGAAAATAGTACACATATCCTCAAATTGTGCCTCTGTGATATCTAAATCTGTTTCATGAATAAACATCAAACGACGCGTCGCTTTAGGCTTAAAAGCCGTGCGATTTTTGAGTGCGTTAAGCTGTTGTGCAACAGCGCGTTTGGCAAAGAGTTTCATAGAAGTGCAAAAATAGCATTTTAAAAGGACGTGAGTATCCGAAGTTGCATTATTATGATAAAAAACTAACGCTTTGTTATAAATGCAACAATTTTATGCGATGAGCATTTGTTGTAATTCTTGCGCTGAAATAATGGGCACTCCTAATGATTCAGCCTTATTCTTTTTTGCTGGCCCCATATTGTCGCCTGCCACAACGTAAGAAGTTTTAGAAGATATAGAAGAAACAATTTTACCGCCATGCTGCTCAATAAGTGCCTTGAGTTCATCTCGTGAAAAAGCATTAAATACACCCGATACCACAAACCGCAAGTCCGCTAATGCGTTTGAAACTGGACCTTCTTCGACCTGCTGCTCTAGTTGTACATGTGCGGCACGTAGTTTGGCTATAATTTGATGATTTTCAGGTGAAGCAAAAAAGGCTATCACGCTTTCCGCAATGCGAGATCCAATTTCATCTACAGCCTCCAATTCAGCTGTTGTAGCCGTTGATAAAGCAGCAATAGAACCAAAATGCTGTGCCAGTTTTTTGGCAACGGTTTGCCCAACATAGCGAATACCTAACCCAAACAACACCCTTGAAAAGGGAACTTCCACTGAATCAGCAATCGCTTTTATGATATTTTGCGCCGATTTTTCAGCAAGTCGCTCCAAAGGGACTAAATCAATTTCGGAGATGGTATACAAATCAGCATATGAATTTATCAGGTTATTTTGCATCATCAACTGTATTGTCTCTGCGCCAAGACCATCAATGTCCATGGCTTTTCTAGATATAAAATGCGCCACACGACCGACACGCTGCGGCAGGCAACCATCGCTGTTCGGACAGTAATGCTGCGCTTCGTCTGGATTACGCTCCAACAACGTATTACATTCAGGACAATTCGTAATATAGCGAACAGGCACGCTGTTTGATTGCCTTTTACTTGTATTGATTGCGGTTATTTTTGGAATGATTTCACCTCCTTTTTCAACAAAAACTGTGTCGTGATAGTGCAAATCAAGGTCTGCGATAAAATCGGCATTATGTAACGATGCGCGTTTTACAATAGTACCTCCTAATAAAACAGGTGCAAGCTGCGCTACAGGCGTGATTGCGCCTGTTCTGCCAACTTGATATACCACATCTTCCAGCTGAGTTTCCACTGCTTCGGCTTTGAATTTATACGCCATGGCCCAGCGTGGCGACTTGGCAGTATATCCCAATTCTTCTTGAAACGCTAGGTCATTTACTTTTATCACAACGCCATCTATTTCGTAGGGCAAAGCAGAACGTTTTTCCTCCCATTTAGTCAAGTACGCCAAAACCGCATCCATATTGGCGGCGTGCGCATAATGCTTTGGCACATAAAATCCCCATCGAGTTGCTGCTTTTAGGGACTCTAATTGTGTTTTGAACAGCGAACGATCTGCAACAATCTGATATAAAAAACAATCCAACGGGCGAGCTGCAACCAAATTACTGTCTTGAAGTTTTAAACTTCCCGAAGCCGTATTCCTAGGATTCATATAAGGCTCCTCGCCTGCCTGAATTCGTGCAACGTTCATGGCTTTAAACCCATCCAAAGGCAATATAATTTCACCTCGTATGGTAAAGACATCTGGTACGTCACTTAACGAAATTTGCAGTGGAACCGAGTGTATGGTTTTCACGTTATTTGTTACATCGTCGCCCTGAAAACCATCGCCACGTGTAACGGCTTGTGAAAGCTTACCCTTCTCGTAAGTCAAACTAATAGAAGCACCGTCATACTTTAACTCACAGGTGTAGTCCAGTTCTGTAACGCCAAGAATTTTACACATTCGAGCTTCCCAATCCAATAAGTCCTGTTTATTGTACGAATTATCCAAAGAATACATGCGATGCTTATGCATCACTGTGGTAAAATTTTTGGTTACTGCGCCACCCACACGTTGGGTTGGCGAGTTCGGGTCAAAAAATTCTGGATATGCATCTTCCAAAGCTTTTAATGCAGCCAACTTTTCATCAAAGACCAAATCAGAGATAATAGGTGTATCCTCTACGTAGTATCTTGTATTATGCTCGTGAAGTTCTTTTCGGAGCGCACTAATTTTTTCAGCTACTGTCATTGTTTTTTTGCGCGAATAAATCGTGGGTTGGTTCTAAAATCGTTTCGAAGTACAATATCGGAAAAACCTGCTTGCTGTAAAAGTATTTTTAGAGACTCCATAAGCGGAGCGTGTCCCTCAAAAAATAAATTTCCTGACACCCTAAGCTGTTGCATAGCATAATCACAAATGTGTTCATAAAAATAAAGTGGTCTATTATCGGGAACAAAAATAGCATGATGTGGTTCGTGTGCTAATACGTGCGGCTGGGTCGTCTGTTTTAATGCAGCAGGTACATAAGGTGGATTTGAAATTATAATGTCCCAGTTGTTTTTTGGAAGCTTTTCAGACAAGGTATCCACACAATGAAAATCGATATATAATGCGTTGTCTTTTGCATTTTGCTGTGCAACGCGCAATGCGTTGTTATCAATGTCCCAAGCCGAAATATGCCAATTTGGACGGGCTTTTTTTAATGCCAAAGCAATGCATCCACTCCCCGTTCCTATATCAAGAACTTGAATGGATTTTGTATTGCTAACAGTAGCCAAAATCCAATGCACTAACTCTTCTGTTTCGGGGCGTGGAATTAGTACCGATGGGTTAATTTTTAATTGAACACCAGCGAAATCCACTTTACCTATTATATATTGAATTGGTACGTTTTCTTTGAGTTGGGCTAAATCATCCTTAAATCGTAATTCATCAGCTGCTGAAGCCTTGTTCTGAAGATTCAAAACAACTTCTGCGGGTGAGTAACCAAAATAGCTTTCGCATAAAAAAGCAAAATGTTGCCGTACTTCATCAACATCGTATATTAAACGAAGTTCTTGCTCAAAAAAATTACGGAGTTCAACTAATTTCAAAGTACTGATTTAGTCATCCAAACGAAACCCAAAGAGTGATCACATTTGTTCTGCGTTATCATTTATATATTTGATATTTTTGCTAAAATACGCATTCCCATTGCATAGCAATCATCACAAATACATGGAACGCTGCCTTCAATTGGCACAAAAAGGATTTGGCTACACCTACCCCAACCCAATGGTTGGCGCCGTTGTGGTGAATAATGGCGTTATAATCGGAGAAGGATGGCACCAAAAAGCAGGAACTGCCCATGCCGAAGTACATGCACTATCTGGTCTCAGTGCTGCAGACTTGGAAGGTGCAATATTATATGTAAACTTGGAACCTTGTTCACATCATGGCAAAACACCGCCTTGTTGTGAATTGGTTGTTGCAAAAGGAATAAAAAAAGTTGTTGTTGGTGCACAAGATCCCAATCCAAAAGTAGCAGGAAAGGGCATAAAAGTTATGCAAGATTTTGGCATTGAAGTAGTTGTAGGCGTTTTGGAAGATGCTTGCGTTGAACTCAACAAGCGCTTTTATTGCTTCCACATAAAAAAGCGTCCTTATATTATATTAAAATGGGCGCAATCGGAAGACGGTTATTTAGCACCTGAAAATGATAGTAAGGGAACTGTTTCTTGGATAAGCGATGTACATAGTCAACAGTTAGCACACAGGTGGCGCGCCGAAGAACACGCCATTTTAGTGGGACGCAAAACAGTGGAAAATGATAATCCACAACTAACCACAAGAAAGTGGAGCGGTACAAATCCAATTAGGCTGGTACTTGATCGTGATTTAAAGATTGACCCAGCAGCGGCTGTTTTTAATGATGCCGCGCAAACGGTTGTTTTTAATTGTCACAAAAGCGGGCAAGAAAAAAAAATATTTTGGGAGCAGGTAAAAAAAATAGATGTTTTAGAAGATGTACTAGAAAAAGCCACACAACATGACATTCAGTCTATACTTGTGGAAGGTGGTGCTATTACAATAAATCATTTTTTGAATACTAATTTTTGGGATGAATGCCGCATAATCAAAAGCCCAGCGCCGCTAAAAGGGGGAGTAAAAGCCCCAAAAAGACCAGAAGGAAAAAGAACAAACAGAAAGATTGTAAGGGATGACTTACAAATTATTAAAAAGTGAATTTTTCTCTAAAAAACGCAGGGCACTTCATAGCACGCATCGTTTTCTTATCAACAAAAACCAATCGTGTTGTTGCAGTAGTAATTGTAGTTTTTTCCTGATTTTCAATGCGATAATCAAAGGTGACGTAATAGTTGTCAAAAACATCAATTTTGGTATGTACAAAAAACAAATCATCAAAACGTAGTGGGCGTTTATATTGAATAGAAATCTCAGTAAGCGGAAGTAAAATTCCGTCTTCTTCCATATCAGCATAACTAACTCCCTGATTGCGTAACCAATCAATTCTAGCCTGCTCTAAAAAGTATGCGTATTGTGCGTGATGAACAATGCCCATTTGATCAACCTGATGATAATTAACCCTTAGCTGTATTGTAGTCTTTTTCTTACTCATTGTAGAAACTGTATGTCAATATTAACGCACTAAAACGTCTTTTAATATGCAACAAACTTTTTGAAAATTCAATAGCAAATCAACTTTTTTTTAAAGAAAATTCCACACATATTTGTACGGTAGAATTGAGCTGTACAACCTAAAGTATAAAGTGCTCATTTTGCGCTATAAAACATTAAACAACCAAGGAAAGACATGCAACAAACCGCTCTCAGCGTCTGGGCCAACTGTTTATCATTTGTTCAGGATAATATTCATAATCAGGCATTTAGAACCTGGTTTGAGCCAATTAAGCCACTAAAACTTAATGGCGATGCGTTGAGTGTTGAAGTCCCAAGTAAATTTTTCTACGAATGGCTTGAGGAACATTACATTAAAATTCTAAAAGTTGCACTCACAAAAGAGTTGGGTGCTAATGCAAGACTTGTTTACGTTATTCGAATGGAAAACACATTTGGAAACAAAAAACCGTTTACTGAACAAATTCCAAGTCAAAATAAGGGACTTATAAAGGTACAAGAAGTCGAGGCGCCTTTACGAACGCATTCAACAGAACTGAAAAATCCGTTTGTTATTCCTGGTATCCGAAATTTAAAGGTTGAGTCACAACTTAATCCAAGCTATAATTTTGAAAATTTTCTTGAGGGGGATGCTAACAGACTTGCACGTTCTGCAGGAATTGCCGTTGCTAACAAGCCAGGTGGAACTTCTTTTAATCCACTCCTAATTTTTGGCGGTGTAGGCTTAGGAAAAACACATTTGGTTCACGCCATTGGGGTTGATATAAAAAGTAAATATCCAGACAAAACTGTACTTTACATTTCTGCTGAAAAGTTTACACAACAATACATCGAAGCTGTTAAGAAAAACGCCCGTAACGACTTTATTCACTTTTACCAAGTAATGGATGTGCTGATTATTGATGATGTACAATTTTTCTCTGGTAAGTCTGGAACACAAGATGTATTCTTCCATATTTTCAATCATTTGCATCAAAATGGTAAGCAAGTTATCCTTACCTCAGACAAGGCGCCTGTTGATATGCAAGATATTGAGCAACGTTTATTATCGCGTTTTAAATGGGGGTTATCTGCCGAGCTCATGCGCCCCGATTATGAAACACGCATTTCTATTCTTAAAAACAAATTATATCGCGACGGGGTTGAATTACCAGAAGACATCATTGATTATGTTGCTAAGTCTGTAAAAACAAATATCCGTGAACTTGAAGGTGCAATTATTTCTTTGATTGCTCAGTCTTCTTTTAATCGCAAAGAAGTAACATTGGACCTTGCAAAGCAAGTAGTAGAGAAATTTGTTAAAAACACAAAACGCGAAGTTTCAATTGATCAGATTCAAAAAATTGTTTCTGAATATTTTCAAATGGATGTTACCACATTACAATCCAAAACACGAAAGCGACACATTGTGCAGGCAAGACAATTAGCCATGTATTTTGCCAAAAAGATGACTAAAGCATCGCTTGCAAGTATTGGAGCAAAAATTGGACATCGCGACCACGCCACTGTCTTACATGCATGTAAAACTGTTGATAATCTTGCTTTTACTGACAAGCAATTTCGTAAATACGTGGAAGACTTAAGTAAAAAACTTACACACTAAGAACATGGCAACCAAAGTGCTTATGGTGTGTCTAGGTAATATCTGCCGCTCACCGTTAGCAGAAGGTATTTTTCGTCATCTTTCTAGTGGGAAAAATTTTGTAGTTGACTCCGCAGGAACAGCAAACTACCATACAGGAGCATCACCCGACCACCGCAGTGTAGCAGTAGCTGCAAAAAACGGCATTGATATTAGCAACCAAAAAGCGCGACAACTTACCCCAGCTGACATTGTTACCTTTGACCATATTTTGGTCATGGATGAACAAAATCTAAAAAATGCACACGCACTTTGCAGTTCAGCCAATCAACGAGATAAAATTTCTTTACTTACTTCGGCAAGCGGTCATAATGCAACGCAAGTTCCTGATCCGTATTATGGCGATGAGCATGATTTTGAAACCGTTTTTTCATTAGTGCACGAATGTTGTAAAGATTGGTTAGCAAAACACACATAATGGAACAACAACCTTTAGGAACGTTATTTTTAATCCCAAACGCATTGGGAGACACTGCCCCTTTGGAAGTAATCCCCATGTCAGTAAAAAAAACAATTGAAGATTTACGGCATTTTGTTTTTGAAAAAGAAAAAGCAGGTCGCGCATACGTAAAACGCATCAGCCCGAAAGTGCCACAAAACACCATAACGGTATTTCTGCTTAATAAATTCACAACTCAAGAGGAGCTTTTGGATATGCTTACTCCATTAAAAAATGGAGAAAACATGGGCTTGATTACAGATGCCGGATGTCCAGGAATTGCCGACCCCGGAGCGGATTTGGTAGCCCTTGCGCATCAAAATAATATTCGTGTTACTCCGCTGGTTGGACCATCATCTATATTATTAGCCGTAATGGCCTCTGGACTAAATGGGCAATCATTTGCTTTTAACGGGTATTTGCCCATTGACAAAGCTGAGCGTAAAAAAGCGATAAAACAGTTTGAAAAAAAATCTAAAGAAATCCAACAAACACAGGTGTTTATTGAAACACCTTACCGCAACAATGCATTGTTAGATGACTTTTGTAAAAGCTTACGCCCAGATACAAGACTTAGTATCGCCTGCGACATTACACTTTCAACAGAATTTATTCAAACACTAACAGCAGCTGAATGGAAAAAAACTAAAGAAGATTTTCTTCGACGCCCTGCCGTATTTTCGATTTTAGCATCTTAGCGGTAGATATTCTTTTGACGCAACCAAGCGGTATATTTCTTTTTGTTTTTGTTGTGCTGACTAAGTGTATTTGCAAACAAATGATACCCCGTTCGACTTGGGTCAGCAACAAAATACAAGTAACTGTGTTTTTCGGGAAATAGCACAGCATCAATGGCGCTCACATCTGGCATGGTGATCGGCCCTGGCGGAATGCCTCTTTTGCGATAGGTGTTGTATGGAGATTTTATTTTTAAATCTTTGTAAAGTACGCGTCGAATATCCAAATCAAAATCATTTGCCTTTCGTTTTAAGGCATAGATTACGGTAGGATCAGCTTGAAGACGCATGCGCTTACGAATTCTGTTTAAGTAAACACCTGCCACTGCTGGTCGTTCCCTGACTCGATACGACTCCAATTGAACAATGGCTGCCAACGCAATCACTTCCGTACGCTCAAGTTTCATCTTTTTTCGAGCAGCCTCACGCTTTGGTGTCCAAAAGCGGTTGTATTCCAAAAGCATTCTTTTTCGAAACTGTTGCGCGTTGGTGTTCCAAAAAAACTCGTAGGTATTTGGAATACATACAGAAAATACATTTTCAGCATTAAGTCCGTTTTCCTCTAAAAAAGACGTTTCAAAAAAAGCATTGACAATAGCAGTACTATCCGCCTCAATTTTATTTGCCACAAATCCAGCCAAATGAAATATCGTTTTTTGGTTGTTAAAGGTCAATTTTAACGGCTTATTTTCAGAACGTAAACGATTAATCATATCGTTGTTATTCATGCCATATTCTAAAATAAAACGACCTGGAATAGGGCTATAGCCTTTACGGATAGCAGCTTGTTGGAACAAATCGATGCGTTTGACCACTTTAGATAAGGAATCATAAGCAGCTGCTTGAATGTTTACGGATGGAATAAGCACTTCTTTGGTTGGGGTGTCAAATACTGTGTTTTTGGCGAAAAATACGCGGTAAAAGTGCGTTACAAAAACACCTCCTATAATAAAGCCGATTAAGGCAATAGCTACTAAAATTCGTTGTTTCATGCTTAATTTAATTCCCATTTTCCTGTGAAAACTGGGGTTGCGGGTCCTTGTAAAACAATAGACTCATATCCATGTGTAGTAGGTGAAAAAGAAACACTTAAATTTCCTCCTCGGGTTTGAATTTGAATTATTTCGGAAGTTGTTTTTTCGCTAATGTGCGTTGCTAATGCTGCGGCTGTCACGCCTGTTCCGCAAGAAAGTGTTTCCGCCTCTACCCCACGCTCAAAAGTTCTTACAAATACCTTGTTGGCATCAAGCTGTTGCACAAAATTCACATTTGAACCATCAGAAAAATAGGGTGCGCCGTGCGCAATTTTTGCGCCCGTAACTGCCACGTCAACAGCGTGTATATCAGAAACAAAAACCACGTGATGCGGAGATCCGGTATCTAAAAAAATATCCGCTTCTCGCTGTTCCCACTGTGACACTGAATGAAGTTCTAATGCTATCTGGCCTGAAATAAAATGAGCTTTGTGAAACCCATCAGAAGTACGAAAGGTAACTTTATCGCTGGTTAGACCTAAAGATTTTGCGTAATGAATGGCGCAGCGCGAACCGTTGCCACAAAGACTTCCTTCATGGCCATCAGCGTTAAAGTAACGCATATAAAAATCTGAACTTTCGTCCTCCTCAATAGCTATAAATCCATCAGCACCAATACCAAAATTACGGTGGCAAATTTGAGCCACAGCTTTGTGGTTTTCAATAGGAAATCGCATATCCCTATTGTCGATAACAACAAAGTCGTTCCCTGTTCCTTGATATTTTACAAACGAAAAAATCATGGCGCAAATATAGCTATTATAGCACGATGCACTATTGTTAAAAATGCGTTAAAGCACTTTTAACTCACAATAAGTTGCTTTACATTTGAATATGAAATTGAAAATAATTACGATAAAACCCTGGAAAGGGTATTTTATTTTGAAATAAACACGTAATATCTGTGTTTTACTACATCCAAAACGTAAAAATTAAAATAAATGAAATCGATTCTTAAAACCTCTACTATTGCGTTCATTTCGGCCTTTATTGCTGTGTGGGTATTTAGTCGTACGCAAGAAAACAACCCTATTTATACCACAAGCGCACCACAAGTAGTACCCACAAACTTTATCGCACCATCAACCACTACCGTCAGTGCTATGAGCACCGATTTTACGGTGGCAGCAGAAAAAACCATTGATGCTGTGGTGCATATTACCAATACGAGTATTGGAAATTCAAAACAACCCAATTCTATTTGGGAGTATTTTTACAATACTCCAAGGCGCGAATACCCAAGAATTGGAATGGGATCGGGAGTTATTGTTTCTTCGGACGGCTATATTATTACCAACAATCACGTAATTGAAGATGCATCTGAAATTGAAGTTACTACAAACGATAATAAGGTATACGAAGCTGAACTTGTAGGCACTGATCCAAGTGCTGATATTGCTGTGTTGCGTATTAATAGTGACCAAGTGTTCCCTTATGTGCGTTTTGCAGACTCAGACCTGACTCGGATTGGCGAATGGGTATTGGCGGTAGGTAATCCATATAACCTAAATTCGACCGTAACAGCAGGGATTATCAGCGCAAAATCTAGAGATTTAAGCAGCTATGACAGTAAAAATCAATCCTTCATTCAAACCGATGCAGCCGTAAATTCTGGAAATAGCGGAGGCGCATTGGTAAATCTTGACGGCGATTTAATTGGCATCAACACGGCAATTACCAGTAACGGTATGGGAACATTTATTGGGTATTCGTTTGCGGTTCCCAGCAACATGGCGCGGAAAATTTACGAGGATATTATTGAATTCGGAAACGTGCAAAAAGCACTTTTGGGTGTTACTGGAAATGGACTTGACGCGCGTATTGCCGAGGAACTCGGCATTGAAGAAACCGAAGGATTCTATGTTGCTGGACTTGAAGAAAGCATGGGTGCTAAAGAGGCTGGAATGCAAGAAGAGGATGTCATTATTAAAATTAACGACGCCCCTATTCGGAAGTTTGCTGACCTAACAGGCTACTTGGGCTCAAAACGCCCTGGCGACCGTGTGAATGTAACTTTTTTACGCAACGGCGAAGAAAAGACACTTTCGGTGGAACTTAAACGCACACCTTTCATAAATTATTATGGAATGCGATTGCGCGAACTCACCAAAAAGGAAGCTAAGAAATTAGACCTCAGCGAAGGTGTGCATGTCTCTGCCTTACAAAACGGACGCTTGTATCGCCGTGGTGTACAAGAAGGTGATGTATTGCTTTCTGTAAACGGTAAAGACATAACTTCAACCGATGATGTACTGTCTTTGGACGAAGACAGTATTTACGAATTGGAGTTTATGAATCAAGACAAAGAGCGCATGCGCTTTATTTTTGAATAGGCAGCTATTCCTTTTTTCGCTTTGTGGTGTGTTTCAATTTTAAGACTGCAAAATTAAGCTCCAATGTGGTTTCTGATTCGGTTTCCGTCATGTCGTGATCTAGCAGGTCGGCCATCAGTTCACCGCTTTTTTTAAGGAGGCTGTTCTTTTTGTTCCCCGTGGTGGAGCTTGCTGCAGCTACCGTTTTTTGCAACGCGCGAAGTTTGGCAAAGGTTTCGATAATCAAAAAGGTGGTTTGTGTAGCCTGCCTGCTTTTTAATATAGTAGCTAACATATAAAGTCCTTTTTCGGTAAAAGCTTTGGGGTTTGTTTTGGCGTATTTCAAACTTTGGAGGTGGTCAAAATTTTTGACCAGTTCGCTTTTTTCTCGATTAGTGAGTTCCAAAATATAGCCTTGTGGGAACTTATCGGGGTTGTTTTTAATAGCTTGGTTTACCTCTTTGGTTTCCACTCCATATAATTGTGCTACATCTCGGTCTATCAAAACATTATATCCTTGAATGGTCATCAAGTTTTTTTCAATATGCTGTATACTATGGCTCATCGTTTATAAATTCAGGGTTTACATCATAAATATAAGAATTTGAAATTCATATTTCCTATTGCCTATCTTTACCCCATGCGAATTGATATCATAAGCGTTGTTCCAGACTTGATGCAAAGCCCTTTTGACGGATCCATCATGAAGCGTGCCCAAGACGCTAAATTAGTGGAAGTGCATTTCCACAACTTACGAGACTACACCACCAATAACTACAAACAAGTGGACGATTATCCCTATGGCGGCGGCGCAGGAATGGTACTCATGATTGCCCCAATAGACAAATGCATCAGCGCATTAAAAGCCGAGCGGGATTACGATGCCGTAATTTATATGACTCCCGACGGTAATGTGCTCAATCAAGGAACGGCAAATCAGTTTTCCTTATTGAAAAACATTATCATTTTGTGTGGACACTACAAAGGTGTAGATCAACGGGTGCGGGATTTGTTTATTACCCACGAAATATCAATTGGCGATTATGTGCTTTCTGG